>NZ_JAMYOR010000009.1:0-138384 GCF_040319965.1 Mesorhizobium sp. M0830
CCTCCTTGCCCAGCATGAAGGTTGAATCAGATTTGCACGCCTAAGGGAATCCCACGCCGATTCAGCCTCAATTCATTCCGCTCTAACAAGCGCATCTGAGGGAGGTCAGGCCCCGTCGTTTTCCCAGCGGTCAAGGAATGCCTCGATCGGCATTGCCTGCATGTCGGGAACCGCGCTCGCGAGTTTCTCGACCGGCCAATCCCACCAGGCGAGAGCTTCGATCCGGGCCGCGATGGCGGCCGGAAAGCGAGATCTGAGCGGCTTCGCCGGTACGCCTGCGACGATTGCATAGGGCGGCACATCCTGCGTCACCACCGCGTTGGCGCCAATGACGGCGCCATTGCCGATGGTGACCCCGGGCATGATCACCGCACCATGGCCGATCCAGACATCGTGGCCGATGGTTACTGCTTTCGCCTGCCGCCGTGCGCGGAATGCAGCATCGACGCCCAGCCAGCGAAAATACTCGTTCGGCCGGTAGCTGACCTTGTGCTGTGTCAGCCGCTCGATGGGATGTTCCAGAGCATTGATGCGGCTGTTGGCAGCGATCGAGCAGAATTTTCCGATCGTCGTGTAGATCGCTTCCGAATGGCGTTCGAAATAGGAGAAGTCGCCGACGCTCACCTCGCGCAGCACCACCCGCTCGCCGATCGAGGCATAGCGGCCGAGCTTGCACGCCTTCAGTTCCGCGGTCGGATGGATGCGCGGCTCGGAATCCTTCGGGACGAGATTTTCGGAACGATCCATGCCGGCGGCTTTACGTCAGAGCGATTGGTCCCGCAAGCGGGACCAATCGTCCGTCTACCGGTTCCGCGAAAGAGCCGAAGCCCCTATTGGGGCTTGCCTTTGCTCCAGACCACGTTCTGGCCGTAGAGCGGCACGGTGGTGACCGACATTTTGGCCGAGCCGTTCTGCACCTGGCGTGAATGCGAGAGATAGATCAGCGTCTCGTTGGCCTTGTCGTAGATGCGGTTCACCACCTGCTTCTTCCAGATCAGGCTGATGCCTTGCTTGAACACTTCCTCGCCGCGTTCGCTCATGTCGATGTCGCCGATGATGATCGGACCGGTCTGGCGGCAGGAGATCGAGGAATCGGACGGATCCTCGAACCAGTTGCCCTTGTGCAGGCGATCGATGATGCCGCGATCGAAATAGGAGACGTGGCAGGTCACGCCCTCCACCTTCGGGTCCTTGATCGCCTCGACGATGATGTCGTTGCCGAGCCAGTCGACGCCGACCTTGCCGACCTCCTCGGCGACGGCGGCACCAGCGCCAAGCACAACGGACGCGACCAACGCGCCACCGAGTAGTTTTCGCCCAATCAGTCCTCGCAAGATGGCCTCCGGGGTTCGAGTTTGCCGGTTTCAGGTGGGGCGAAGAGCACGGCATTGCAAGCGGCGGCACCGCATGAAAACGCCGCATCCGCCATGGCCGGTTGCGTCAACGCGGCACCTTTGCGTGTACCCGGTCAAACCGCTAAGACTGTTCGCCGAACCAAGGGCTCGCCTGGTCTTGGCCGGCACGCCGAAGAAATTGCAAGACGGACCTTACTGATGATGCGTTCTATCCTGATCGGCATTCTCGTCCTGATGGCGGCCGGCATCGGCTGGCTGACCTTCGATTGGTACCGCGGCCACTATGGCGGCGAGCCTTTCGGCGCCGCCTTTACCCTGGTCGACCAGAAAGGCGCGCCGATCACCGAAGCCGCCTTCAGGGGCCAGCCCAGCGTCGTCTTCTTCGGCTTTACCCATTGCCCCGAGGTCTGCCCGACCACGCTGTTCGAGTTGGCCGGCTGGCTGAAGACGCTCGGCGACGACGGCAAGAACCTGCACGCCTATTTCGTCTCGGTCGATCCGGAGCGCGACACGCCAGAGGTGATGAACGCCTATGTCAGCAATTTCTCCGACCGGATCACAGGCATCACCGGCGATCCAGACAAGGTCCATGCGATGGCCAAGTCGTTCGGCATCTATTGGAAGAAGGTCGACACCGGCGACGGCGACTACACGATGGACCACACCGCTTCGGTGCTGCTGCTCAACGCCAAGGGTGACTTTGCCGGCACCATCGCCTATGGCGAAAGTTCGGAAACGGCCGTCACCAAACTGAAGCGGCTGGCGGCGAAGAGCTGATCACCACTTCATGACCCAGACGCGCCTCTACTTCTCCATCGGAAAGATCGAGTCGATCCGCATTTTCGCGGCGCTCGAGGCGGCCTTCGAGGATGAAGGCCTGCCGATCGCCCTGCTTGAGGTCGACGAGGACAAGGACATCCATGAAGTGTCGCTCTACGCCGATGGCGACGTCGATGCGATCGAGGCCCGCTTTAAGGACATCCTTGCCGGGCTTTCCCTGTCGAAGCCGATCGAGCGCGAGAGCCTGCCTGACATCGACTGGGTGGCACGCTCGCTGGAAGGGCTGAAGCCGGTGCGCGCCGGCCGTTTCTTCGTCCACGGCGCGCATGATCGCAAAAAACGCTATAGCGGCGAGTTCGCAATCGAGATCGAGGCCGGCCTGGCCTTCGGCACCGGCCACCACGGCACCACGGCCGGCTGCCTGGAAATGCTGGAAAAAGTGGTCCGGCGCGAGCACCCGCGCAATGCGCTCGACCTCGGCACTGGTAGTGCTGTGCTGGCAATTGCTGTCGCCAAGCTGGCGCGTATTCCCGTGTTGGCCACCGACATCGATCCGGTGGCGGTGAGAGTGGCGGCCGCCAATGCGCGGCTCAACCACGTCAAGGCGCTGGTGGAAACGGTCACCGCGCCAGGCTTTCACCACCCGATCTTCGGCAAACGCGCGCCTTTCGATCTGATCGTCGCCAACATACTGGCACGGCCGCTGATGCGGCTTGCCCCGCAAATGGCCGATCACATCGCCCTCGGTGGCTCGATCGTGCTGTCGGGCATCCTCGAGCGGCAGCGCGATGCCGTCGTCTCGGCCTATGTCGGCCAGAACTTCCGGCATGTCAGAACCCTGCATCGCGAAGGCTGGGTGACCATCCACCTCAAACATTGAAGCCGAGAACGAGCTTGGACCAAGGTCCGCCGGTTGTCAGTCAATTGATGCCGTAGCAATTTGCCGCTGCCGGAAATCGATTCCGGTTTCCGCGACCGTGCGCTACGGTTGTGCTGACTGCAGGAGGCCACCATGTTCCAGACCTTCGATTCCGCGGGCGACCCGGCCGTCGGCAAACCGCGCGTGGGGCTGCTGCGCCAATGGCTTGAAGCCAACGGGCTGGATGGCTTCATCGTGCCACGCGCCGACGAGCACCAGGGTGAATATGTCGCCGACCGTTCGGCGCGGTTGAAATGGCTGACCGGCTTCAGCGGTTCGGCCGGCGTCGCCATCGTCCTGCGCGACCGCGCCTTCGTCTTTGTCGACGGGCGTTACACGCTGCAGGTGCGGGGCGAGGTCGATCTCGACATTTTTGCAATCGAAAGCCTGGTCGATAACCCGCCCGCCGTCTGGCTCAAGGAAAACCTCGGCAAGGGCGCGCGGCTTGGCTTCGACCCATGGCTGCACACGATCAGCGACGTCAAGGCGCTGCAGGCCTCGGCCGACAAGTCAGGCGCCGTGCTGGTGCCGCTCGACAGGAACCCGATCGACATCGTCTGGAAGGACCAGCCCGAGGCGCCGATGGCCCCCGTCGAGCTTCACCCGATCGGCTTTGCCGGCGAATTGGCCAAAGACAAGCTGGCGCGGCTGGCAAGTGCGATCGCCAAGGACGGCGCCACCCACACCGTGCTCACCGACCCTTCCTCCATCGCCTGGGCCTTCAATATTCGTGGCGGCGACGTGCCGCACACGCCGCTGGCGCTTGGTTTCTCCATCCTCGCCGCCGACGGGTCGCACCAGCTTTTCATGGACCGGCGCAAATTCTCGCGTCAGGTCGCGGCCTACCTCACCCAGCTCGCCGAACCGCATGAGCCCAGCGAATTCGAAGCGGCGATCGTGGCCCTCGCCAAGGGCGGCGCGAAAATCGCGCTCGACCCGGTGCTGGCAGCAGACAGGCTGCGCATGCTGGTTGAGGCCAATGGCGGCACCGTGGTTGCGGCACCCGACCCCGCCCGCATCCCGCGGGCCACCAAGAACCAGGCCGAGATCAACGGCTCGCGCGCCGCGCATCGCCGTGATGGCGCCGCCGTGGCGAAGCTTTTGTGCTGGCTGGAGCGGCAGAAGCCCGGCTCGCTCGACGAGATATCCGTCGTCACCAGGCTGGAGGAGACGCGCCGGCAGACCGGCGAGGAAACCCAGATGCCGCTGCGCGACAACTCCTTCGACACCATTTCCGGCGCCGGCCCGAACGGCGCCATCATGCACTACCGCGTGTCGCGCGCCACCAACCGCAAGCTTAAGGCCGGCGAACTGTTCCTGCTCGATTCCGGTGCGCAGTATCAGGATGGCACCACCGACATCACCCGCACCGTACCGATCGGCCAGCCGACTGAGGAGATGCGCGAGCGTTTCACGCTGGTGCTGAAAGGCATGATCGGCATTTCCACACTGCGCTTCCCCGCCGGCACGCGCGGCTCGGAAATCGATGCTGTCGCCCGCATGGCGCTGTGGAAGCACGGCTGCGACTTCGCCCACGGCACCGGCCATGGCGTCGGCTCGTATCTGGCCGTGCATGAAGGGCCGCAGCGCATTGCCCGCACCGGCACCGAGAAACTGTTGGAAGGCATGATGCTGTCCAACGAGCCGGGCTACTACAAGGAAGGTGCCTACGGCATTCGCATCGAGAACCTCATCCTGGTCACGCCGGCCGAAGCGATCGAGGGCGGCGACATCGCCATGCACGGCTTCGAGACGCTGACGCTGGCGCCGATCGATACCAGGCTGGTGCGATCGGATTTGCTGACGCGCGACGAACTGCATTGGCTCGACACCTATCATGCGCGCGTGCTGGCCGAGATCGGACCGATGCTCGACGGCGAGACGCTGGCCTGGTTGGAGAAAGCGACGGCGCCGCTGCCGCACGATCTCAAGCAGTAGTCGCAGTGGCTGTTTTGGCTGAGATTGGGGGGCCTTGTTTTGCAAGCATCTCCCGCAAAGCCTGAACATTGGGAGAACTGGCCCCCTTGCGCCAGAACAATACTGTGAGTGCATTGTCTTCTTCCGAAGGTAGTTCATGCAGCCGCAGCCTGCCGCTTTCAGGAAAACCCGAAAGCACACTTTTCGGCATCAGCGCTATGCCCATACCAGCAACCACGCAACCAAGCATGGCATGGTATGAACCGAGTTCAATGATTTGCTCGGCCATAAACCCTCGGCGCGTATACCATTCTTCCAGTCTCTTGCGATGCGGGCAGCCATGTTCAAAGGCAATCATGGTTTTGGGCATATCAAGGCGGTTCTCGACTGAAACGCGCGATGCCGCCGAGACAATGACCAATTCCTCTCGAAATGCAGGTTGTTTTTCGAACGGATTGTCGGCGATTGGCTCGGCTGCGAGCGCGGCGTCGAGTTCGCCGGCAAGCATTGCGGCCGCGAGAACCTGCGGGTTGCCGGTGCGCAGTTGGATCTCTACTTCGGGATAGCATGCGTGGTACTCGGCGAGGAGGCCAGGAAGTCGAGCCGCGGCGGTACTTTCCATGGCGCCAAGCCGCAGAGTGCCGCGTGGGCGCGGATCAAGCACTGCTGTTCGGGCCTCCTCCGCAAGCGCCAACAACCGGTCCGCATATTCGATCAACCGTCGGCCGGCAGGCGACACGTGCAATCGCTTGCCCTCGCGGATAAACAACCGCACACCCAGATCTTCTTCGAGCTGCCGGACGCGTGTGGTCACGTTCGACTGCACACGAAACAGCTTTTCCGCCGCCCTGGTGATTCCGCCCTCGCGCACCACCATGCGGAAAATGCGGAGATCCGACAGGTCCATCCATCTCTCCTAGAGAATAAAGACATCTCGATTATTCATTATATGTGATGAATCACATCACGTAAATTGCCGGTGTTGGCGCCGATCAAGACAGCCAGCCACGGAGATCGAAATGGTATCTGAACCCTTCGGCTGTCGGCCCATCGATCTTAACGCGCTGACGCCCAAACAGCGTGAGATCATCTATGCTGGCGCCGTACGCCGCGCGCATCAGGAGAGGTCGGAGGCGATCTGGCTGAGCGTGGCCCGGGTCGCTACGATATTCAGGAAGCGCCCCTGACGAGCGTTTGCATTCGCCTGCTCGTCGGCGCTTAGACGAAGCGCATGCGTGGCTTATCGCGAAGGTAAATGTCGATCACCCGACGATCTGCCGAGCAACGATCAAGACCGCCGCGCCCGCCAGGAACATCGACATCAGTCCGCCGCGCAGCGAAACCACTGATGTGACGACCAATGCTGCCCATTCCGCCGGTCCGGCATTCAACAGCTCCGGCGCCACCAGTGTCGTCAGCACCGCCGCCGGCACGGCATTGAGGCCGGCCTCGACGCGCGGATGGATGGTGTCGAAGCGGGAGATGACCAGATGCCCGCCAATGCGCGTGAGATAGGTGGCGATCGCGCCGGCGATGATGATCCAGAATGTCGTGCTCATGGCCGTGCCTTCACGCCGCTGTGGTGGGGAGGCAGGATGACCGCCAGCAGCACACCGGCAATCGCGCCGATCGAGACATGCCAGGGCGAGCCCACCGTCTTGTAGGCGATGATCGAGGCGGCGCCACTGGCGATGACCACCGGCAGCCACAGCGGCCGCTTGCGGAAGCCCAGCACCAGACCAAGAAAATAGATCGGCAGCAGGAAATCGATGCCCAGCGCATGCGTGTCGGGAATAAGCTTGCCGAACACCGCGCCAAGCGCACTTTCGACGATCCAGAACAGGTAGACCGGCAGGCCAAGTCCCAGATACCAGGCAAAGCCGACCGTCTGGCCGGATTGTGCCCTCGCCTCGGCCACCGCGAACTGCGGATCGGTAAGGATGAAATAGCCGAGTGCTTGGCTGATGACAGGCCAGTGCGCGATGCGCCGGCCGATGCCGGCGGAATAGAGCACATGGCGGAAATTGACGGCAAAGATCGACAGCACGATCAACCACGGCGCCACATGCTGGCCAAACAGCTGGATCCCGACCATCTGGCTGGCGCCACCGAAGATCAGCGCGCTCATCAGGAAGGCTTCGAGGACCGATAAGCCATTGTCGACGGCAAGCGTGCCGAACAACACCGCAAACGGCGCCGACGCCACCACGACAGGCATTGAGAGCCGAACACCTTGCCAGAAATCGCTGTTCACGGAATTCGTAGTTAAGGTCTCAGCAGACATGTCACATTCCTAACGTCGCGCCGGTATTTAGGGGTGCGCGGTTGAAAAGTCAGACGAATTCGCTTGAGCCAACAAATCAGCGAAACTGATATGTCCTGATCTAGCAAGGCCGCGATACGCGCGCCGTGTGATTCCCTGATTCAGTTGGCGCCCTACAGGCGCACTCGTCTGTGCTTCATCGGCTGTGCAGGACGGCGCCAGGACCCGAAACGCAAAACCCGCCTCTGCGGCGGGTTACTGGCGCAAATCAGCACCATGGCTAAATACATAGCATAACTGCACTCACAAAGCAACCAGGCCGTGCATCGGCCCTCGCTTCGACTTGAAAGCCGAAACGGCTATGGGGTGGCCCAATGCTCCGAAACCTTGCCCTCGATCGCTCGGCCCCAGTCGAGCAGCGGCTTGGCACGCAAGGTGAAATCGACGAGCTCGTCGACCAGATCAGCCTTGTGGATTCCCGCCTGATCGATGAGGTGCTGGAGGACAAAATGCCGGTTGCGGATAGCGGCGACCAGATCTGCATCGCTGATATGCTCGAAGCCGCGTGGGGTGCGCTTCATGCGGCCTTCGGTCTCGAGTTCAAGACGGTTCTTCTTCAACGCCGCCATCAGGGCGCGAAAATCGTCCGGCCTTGTCGCGATGGCTTTTCGCATCGCCAGCAGCAGCGCCGGCTCCGGCTGCCACCAGGCGACGCCGGCAAAGCAGCGCTCCAGCCCGATATGCACGTAGAACACCCCTTGCTCCATCTTGGTGCCGTCGGGCGACAGGATGGCCGACAGATGCCGGTTGTAGGGCCGCTTGTCCTTGGCGAAGCGCACGTCGCGATTGATCCGGAACAGTGATTTCTTGCGGTCGCCGCGCAGGCCGATGCCGGCCTTCGCGAAGCGCTCCGTCAGCGTCTCGACAAGATCGCCGAAGGGATCGCGCAAATCCTTTTCGAAAATGTCGCGATTCGCCAGGAACCACTCGCGGCTCTGGTGGAAATCCAGTGCCTTAAGGAACGGAATGGCTTTGGGGCCGAAGCCGGTGAACGATCCAGTCATGCCTTGCCGATCCGCGCCAGCCAGGCGTCCTCGTCGATCACCTCGATGCCGTGTTCGCTGGCGAGCTTCAGCTTGGAGCCGGCACCGGGCCCGGCCACGACGAGATCGGTCTTCGCCGAAACCGAGCCTGCAACCTTGGCGCCGAGACGCTCCGCCATCGCCTTGGCTTCGGAGCGTGTCATCTTCTCCAGCGAGCCTGTGAATACGATCGTCTTGCCGGCGACCTCGCTGTCGGCAGAGACGTTGACGATATAGGGCTTCGGCTTGACCTGCTTGAGCAGCGCATCGAGCACGTCGTCATTGCGTTCATTGCCGAAGAAATCGCGCAGCGCATCGATCACCGTGTCGCCGATGCCGTTGACCGATGGAAAAACACTGTGCGGATCGGCAGCGGCCGCTGTCGCCTTGCCGACGCGGATCAACTCCTCGATGGTCGAGAACGTCCGGGCAAGCACTGCGGCCGTCGTTTCGCCGATATGGCGGATGCCGAGTGCGAAGATGAAACGGTCGAGCTCCGGCTCGCGGCGCGAGTCGATCGCCGCGAACAGCTTGTCTAGCCCTTCGTAATTGCGATCCTCGACGCTGCGCACATTCTTGCGCGTCTTGCCAGATGCGGCCTCGCGCTGCCTCGCCTGCTCCTCGCGCCGTTCAGCGAGTGCCCTGGTGACGGCCGGACGGCGATCCCTCAGCGTGAAGATATCGGCCGCAGTCTTGATCAATCCCGCATTGAAGAAAGTGTCTATGTTCTCCGCCCCCAGGCCTTCGATATCCAGGGCGCCACGTGACACGAAGTGGCGCAATCCTTCCACCGCCTGCGCCGGACAAATCAGTTCGCCGGTGCAGCGCCGGCGGGAATCTTCCTTGCCGGTCTTCTCGTTGATCTCGCGCGTCGCCGGCGAACCGCAGATCGGACAGGTGTGCGGGAACTCGTATGGCACGGCATCGGGCGGCCGCTTGTCGATGACGACGCTGACGATCTGCGGAATGACATCGCCCGCCCGCTGGATCACGACCGTGTCGCCGATGCGCACGTCGATGCCGTCGCGGATCGGCTGGCCGGTACTGTCCAAGCCCTTGATGTAGTCCTCATTGTGCAGCGTGACGTTCTCGACCACGACGCCGCCGACCGTGACCGGCGCCAGCCGCGCAACCGGCGCCAGCGTGCCCGTGCGGCCGACCTGGATATCGATCTTGAGCACGGTCGTCATCGCCTGTTCTGCCGGGAATTTGTGCGCGACGGCCCAGCGCGGCTCGCCTGTGACGAACCCCCATCTGCGCTGCAGCTCCAACTGGTCGACCTTGTAGACGACGCCGTCGATGTCGTAGCCCAGCGCCGAGCGCTGCTCCTCGATCCGATGATAATGCTCGATC
Organism: Mesorhizobium sp. M0830; assembly: GCF_040319965.1. Classification (NCBI taxonomy): domain Bacteria; kingdom Pseudomonadati; phylum Pseudomonadota; class Alphaproteobacteria; order Hyphomicrobiales; family Phyllobacteriaceae; genus Mesorhizobium; species Mesorhizobium sp. M0830. Next base: position 9,670 of record NZ_JAMYOR010000009.1, read on the forward strand.
AGGTCATCCGCCGATTTCGCCCGTACCATCAGAGGACTGATCTTGAATCCCCACTCCGCGAACTTCTGCACCGAATCATACTGGGTCGGAGCAGGATCCGCTGTCGTGTAGCCCCAGGCATAGGCGAAGAATTTGAGGTTGCGGCTGGCGGTGACGGACGGATCCTTCTGGCGCAGCGACCCGGCCGCCGTGTTGCGCGGATTGACGTAGTCCTGGCCGCCGACTGCCGCCGAGCGTTGCTTCAACGCTTCGAATTCCGCATAGGTCATGTAGACCTCGCCACGGATCTCGATGATTTCGGGCCAGCCCGAGCCTTTCAGTTTCGCAGGGATGTCGGCGATCGTCCTCAAATTGGCGGTGATGTCCTCACCGACGGCACCGTCGCCGCGCGTCGCACCCTGCACGAACACGCCCTTTTCGTAGCGCAGCGAAGCCGACAGCCCGTCGATCTTCGGCTCGGCCGTGAAGGCGATGTCGAGGTCCTTGTCGCGGTCGAAGAATCGCCGGCCGCGCTCGATGAAATCGATGACATCCTGGTCGGTATAGGCCTTGGCGAGGCTGAGCATCGGCACCGCATGGCGCACCTTGGTAAAGCCTTCCGCCGGTGCCGCGCCAACTCTGCGCGAGGGCGAATCTTCGCGCACCAGCGCCGGAAAGCGCTCCTCGATGGCGAGATTGCGCCGCGCCAGCGCGTCATACTCGGCGTCCGTGATAACAGGCGCGTCTTCGGTATGGTAGCGCCGGTCGTGCTCGGCGATCTGTTCCGCCAGGCGCTTCAGCTCGGCTTCGGCCTCGATTTCGGTCAGGGCATCAACTGGCTTCTCGGACATGGTTTTGCACCTGGCTGCTGTTGGCTCGGGACAATAGATCAGGATTCGGATGGGCGGGAGCTGAAATTCTGACAAAACCACGCCTAAACAGCGGGATGGAGCCATATGCTGACTCTGTTGGGCCGCCGGATTTGACCAGCTGGAAGCAATTCCCGATCCGCAAGCAGCGCCGTCAGGAAGCGACGGTGTTCTCACGCAGCAGCCGCTCGGCGGCGGCGCGGGCCTCGTCGGTGATGGTGGCACCGGCCAGCATGCGCGCGATCTCTTCCTGCCGCGCCGGCCGGTCCATCTCGGCAATGCCGGTGGCGACACGGTCGGTGGTACCGGATTTGGAGATCAGGAAATGGGTTGCCGCGCGCGCCGCCACCTGTGGCGCATGCGTCACCGAGAGCACCTGGACGCGCTTCGACAATCGCGCCAGCCGCTGGCCGATGGCGTCCGCGACGGCGCCGCCCACGCCGGTGTCGATTTCATCGAAGACCAGCGTCGGCGCCGAGCCACGATCGGCCAGCGCCACCTTCAGCGCCAAAAGGAAGCGCGAAAGCTCGCCGCCGGAAGCCACCTTCATCATCGGCCCGGGCCGCGTGCCTGGATTGGTGCGCACCCAGAATTCGATCTGGTCGATGCCGTCTTCCATGCGGCTCTCGGCCTCGCTCGTCATTTCCACGATAAAGGCGGCACGTTCGAGCTTCAGTGCCGGCAATTCCGCCATCACCGCCTTGGTCAGACCGATAGCCGCCGCATGACGAAGCGAGGACAGCTGCCCGGCGGCAATGTCATAGGTCTCGCGGGCCGCTGCGGCCCGCTTTTCCAGCCCGTGCAGGCGTTCCTCGCCGGCATCGAGATCGGCAAGGTCGGCAACCATCGTGTCGCGCAGCTGCGCCAGGTCATCGACGGCGACGCTGTGCTTGCGCGAGGCGGCGCGCAGCGAGAACAGCCGCTCCTCCGCCTTCTCCAGCCGTTGCGGATCATATTCGGTGGCGCGCAGCGCTGCCTCGACTCCCGATTGCGCCGCGTCGAGCGACAGCATCGCCTCGTCGAGCGACTTGACCACGTCATCGAGCAAGCCCGGCGCCTCAGTCACCTTGCGCTGCAGCCGTCTCAGCAGGCTCGCCAATTGCGGCAAGAGCGAGGACGGGCCGGACAGCACATCCTGCGCATCATGGATTTCCGATGCGATCTTTTCGGCCCGCATCATCGACGCGCGCAATTCTGCGAGATCGGTCTCCTCGCCCGGCTGCGGATCGAGCTTCGTCAGTTCCGCGACCGCTGCGCGCAAATAGTCGGCCTCGCGCGCGGCCGCCGCCACCTTGGCACGGTGTCGCGACAGCTCCTGCTCGCAGGCGCGCCAGTGCCGCCATGCCTCGCCCGTCGAGCGAACAGCGCCGAAATGGCCGCCGAAAGCGTCGAGCACCTCGCGGTGCGCACCGGGATCGACCAGCGCGCGTTCATCGTGCTGGCCATGGATCTCGACCAGCGCGCGGCCGACATCGCGCATCAAGGTGACGCTTGAGGGCTGATCGTTGACGAAGACGCGGGTGCGGCCATCCGCCGTCTGCAAACGGCGCAGGATGATGTCGCCGTCATCCTCGATGGCGTTGTCGGCAAGCAGCATGCGGGCCGGATGGTTGCGCGGCACGTCGAAGACGGCGATGACCTGTCCTTGCGCAGCGCCATGGCGCACAAGCGATGCGTCACCGCGCGCGCCGAGCGCCAGCGACAAGGCATCGAGCAGGATGGATTTGCCGGCACCGGTTTCGCCGGTCAGCACGGAAAGACCCGGCTGGAAGTCGATATCCAGCTTCTCGATCAGGACGATATCGCGGATCGACAGTCTGGAAAGCATCAGAACCCGAATCTAGAACGGCACGCGACCATTTGCAGTCGCAGCGCCGCACTATCTTTTTGTTTGAGCACCGGATCAATCCGAAAAAGCGCCATGCACGCTTCGGTCCGAATGGCTCCAAGCAGGTTACTCAAAAGTGCCTTGCGGTTTTGCGACAACAACCCGCGACAAACCAGGAAAACCAAGCGGACGGCGCGTAGGCGAAATCCGCGAAGTCTGCTTAGGGTCAGGCGCCGGTGATCATCTTCCCGGCCTTGGATATCCACGAGCCGGCATTTTCGCGCGGTGCAAGCCCATTGCTCTGCAAGAGCTTGTAGGAGTCCTTGTACCACGAGCTGTCGGGGTAGTTGGTACCGAGCACGGCAGCGGCGGTCTGCGCCTCGGAAGTCAGGCCCATCGCATAATAGCTTTCGGTCAGGCGGGCGAGTGCCTCCTCGACATGGCGCGTGTTGGAATAATTCTCCACCACGGTGCGGAAGCGCTTGACGGCGGCGATGTATTCACGGCGTTCGAGATAGTAGCGGCCGATCTGCATCTCCTTGCCGGCCAGCTGATCGTTGGCGAAACGGATCTTTTCCTTGGCGTCGTCGACATATTCCGATGTCGGCCAGCGCGTCACCAGATCCTGCATCGTCTGCACGGTCTGACGCGCTTCCTTCTGGTCCTGCGTCACGTCCTTGATCTGGCGGTAGTAGCTCAAGCCGATGATGTACTGCGCGTAAGCCGCGTCATCGGTCGACGGATAAAGCGTGAGATAGCGCTTGGCCGAGCCGATCGCCTCGTCGTAATTGCCCTGGCGATAGTCGGCGAAAGCGCCCATCACCATCGATTTGCGGGCCCACTCCGAATAGGGATGCTGGCGGTCGACAGCATCGAACTTGCGGCTCGCCTCTTGAAGGCGTCCGGCGTTGAGGTTGGCAAGGCCCTGATTGTAGAGAACATCGGCCGGTTCGGTCTGGTCGACATAGGTCGACAGGTCGATATCTTTCTCCGACGACATGCAGGCCGACAGGAAGAGCGATGGAACAACCACCGAAAGCGCCAGGAAAACAGCCCTCTGCGGCGCTTTCGATTGACCGACTCGCTTGAAGAACATGATTGGATTCCGCCCTTTCGGCGTTATTTAAATGTCTGCTGCATGCCGTTGTCTCAAAACTGGTCCCCACTTTTGAGCGCCATGCACTAATCGACGGCAGCAGCCATAAACCATTACCGCCTTGCCCGGCAACGCTATCTCCGGCCAATCGCACATTTTTATGGCGGCCAGACACAGCTTGAACATCGGTGCAATTTCACCGACAGGTGGTGCATTCCTGCAACACCGGCCGCCCGCCACGGGACTTGAAAGAAATGAAGAAAATCAGATCATCCAGGGCGCATAGAGCGGCGCGTTGACGGCATTCATCTCGGCACTGCGGCCACGCTCGCGGCGTGTCGTCTCGACGATCTCGAACGCGGTGCGGTCGGACAGCAGGCGGCGCAGTGCCGCGGCATTCATCCTGTGGCCGCCGCGATAGGAGCGGAAGCAGCCGATGAAGCGAGCGCCGGCCAGCGCCAGGTCGCCCACGGCGTCCAGTGTCTTGTGGCGCACGAATTCGTTGGGATAGCGCAGGCCGCCCATGTTGATGACGCGGTTGTCGTCACCGATCACCAGCGAGTTCTCCAGCGAGGAGCCGAGTGCATAGCCGGCAGCCCACAACCGCTCGACGTCCTTCATGAAGCCGAAGGTGCGGGCGCGCGCGATGTCGCGGCGGAAAATATCGGCATTGAGGTCGGACGCGAACAGCTGACGGCCGATTGCCGGGCTTTCGAAGTCGATCTCGATCTCGAAACGGGTGCCGTCATAGGGCCTGAACTCTGCCCAGGAGGCGCCGTTCTCGATGCGCACCGGCTTGATGATCCTGATATAGCGACGCTTGACGGTAAGCGTCTCGATGCCGGCCTGGTCGATGGCCTCGACAAACGCCATGGCGCTGCCATCGAAGATCGGAACCTCGGAACCGTCGATCTCGATGGCGACATTGTCGATGCCGAGTCCGAACAGCGCCGCCATGATGTGCTCTACCGTGGCGATGTGCTCGCCGGCGGGATCACCAAGCATGGTGCACAGGTCGGTGGCGCCGACTTCCGAGACCACGGCGCGAAACTCGCTGCCCTGCTCTGCACCGTTGAAAAGCTGAAAAATGATGCCGGTGTCGGCATCCGCCGGCACGAAGCTGATGGAAACTTCCTTGCCGCTGTGGACGCCGGTGCCGGTAAGCGACGCGCGCGTCTTCAATGTCGTCTGATAGTCGTGCAAAACAATCCCCATAAGCCCGTAATGCCTAGGTCCGCTTCTCCAGCCCGAGGGCGCGGCTCTTGTGTGAATCGGCAAGCAGGGCAACTTCCCCCGAAATCCCGGCAAACCGACGATGGTAGGCAGCGAAGATAGTGTTCGTGCAGGGAGACTCCAAATCACGGTTTCTTACTCTGTGTAACCGCGAACCGGGACAGACGCGACTGTGTAAGTTATTGAAATCACACCATTTAAAACGTTAACAGGCAAGCGATTCCTCGCTTGCCTGTTAACAACTATTACAGTCCGTTTACCAATCAGTTGGCCTGGCGGCGCAGGAACGCCGGAATCTCCAGCTGATCGTCTTCCTGAGTCGCCCTCACCTGCGGTGTCAGGCGGCCCTGGTCGTCGAGCTGGCCGCGGCGCGGTGCGTAGAGCTGCGCGTCCTGGCTGGCAAGACGGCGCACTTCGGGTGCGGCCTGGCGCAGCTTGGGTTCGCGTGGCTGCGCCGGCTGCAGCCGTGCAGGCTCTTCTTCGCGGCGGGTCAGTCCGTTGGTCAGGCGCTTCAGCAGGCCCATCGGTCCGCTGTTGTTCTCGTGGTCGGCCGGGCGGCTCTTGGCATCCACCTCGGCCTTGACGACGGGCGGAAAGTCCTCGACGCGCGGCATGCGCTGCGGCGCCATGGCAACCGGCTGCGGGGCTTCGCGCAGCATCTCGCGCGGCTGCGGAGCCGGCTGCATCTGCTGGACCACCGGCTGCGGCATCGGCTGTGCTGGCGGCGCCTGGAAGATCTTGCTCTGCGGGCGGAAATCTTCGGCGTGAGCGACCGGAGCCGGACGCGCCTGTGCCATGGCCGCGGCATTTGCCTCGGCCAACTGGATGGCTTCGGCGACCGGGTCGATGGCACGCGGTTCGTACGCGGTCTGCTGGACCGGAGCCGGGCGGCTTTCCGGTGCGGCAACGGCCGGGCGGCTGGCCGGCTTCGGAGGCGCCGTGCGGATCGAGATCGGCGCCGCGGCGATTTCAGCCGCCGACTTGTCGATGCCGGTAGCAACCACCGAGACGCGGATGACGCCCTCGAGTTCCTCGTCGAAGGTGGCGCCCAGGATGATGTTGGCGTCCTGGTCGACTTCCTCGCGGATACGGGTTGCGGCCTCATCGACTTCGAACAGCGTCAGGTCGCGGCCGCCGGTGATCGAGATCAGCAGGCCCTTTGCGCCCTTCATCGAGGTCTCGTCGAGAAGCGGGTTGGCAATCGCCGCTTCGGCGGCGGCCATCGCACGGCCCTCGCCCGAAGCTTCGCCGGTGCCCATCATCGCCTTGCCCATCTCGCGCATGACGGAGCGCACGTCGGCGAAGTCGAGATTGATCAGGCCTTCCTTGACCATCAGGTCGGTGATGCAGGCAACACCGGAATAGAGCACCTGGTCGGCCATGGCGAAGGCGTCGGCGAAGGTGGTCTTGTCATTGGCCAGCCGGAACAGGTTCTGGTTGGGGATGACGATCAGCGTATCGACGCACTTCTGCAGTTCCTCAATGCCGAAGTCCGCCGTCTTCATGCGGCGCTGGCCTTCGAAATGGAACGGCTTGGTGACGACGCCGACGGTGAGGATGCCCTTTTCGCGCGCTGCGCGGGCAACGACCGGAGCAGCACCTGTGCCGGTGCCGCCGCCCATGCCGGCGGTGACGAAGCACATATGGGTGTTGGTCAAGTGATCGAGGATCTCGTCGATGCACTCTTCCGCCGCCGCACGGCCGACTTCCGGCTGCGAGCCGGCGCCGAGGCCCTCGGTGACATGCGCGCCGAGCTGGATCAGGCGGCCTGCCTTCGACATGGTCAGCGCCTGCGCGTCGGTGTTGGCCACCACGAACTCGACACCGCGCAACCCGGCGGTGATCATGTTGTTGACGGCATTGCCGCCGCCGCCGCCGACACCGAACACGGTGATGCGCGGCTTAAGCTCGGTGATGTCCGGCTTTTGCAGATTGATGGTCATTGTCTCCGTCCTTTGCCTTTCACGCCGCTTCGCCGCCGCGGCCGCCTATGGGGCTGTCCCCGTCAATTAGAAACTGTCTCTCAACCACTGACTCATGCGATGCAGTTTTCCGCCCGTTCCAGTCATTCTGAGACCGGAAATTCCTTTCGCCGGATGGCTCTCGAAACTCGCCATCTGCGGGTAGATCAGAAGCCCCACCGCGGCCGAGAAGGCCGGCCCCTTCGCCGCTTCGGGCAGGCCGGCCACGCCGAGTGGACGGCCGATGCGCACATTACGCCCCAGGATGCGGCGCGCTGCTTCCGGCAGGCCCGCAAGCTGGCTGGCGCCACCAGTGAGCACCACACGCTTGCCCACCGCATTGCCGTAGCCGGACTTGTTCAACCGGTCGCGCAGCAATTCCAGCGTCTCGTCGATGCGGGCGCGCACGATGCGCGTCATCACCGAGCGCGGGATCTGCAAAGGCACGTCGCCATCGTCGCCTATCGGCTGGATCGAGACCAGGTCGCGGTCGTCGGCACTGCCCGGCAGCGCCGAACCATGCATCACCTTCAGCCGTTCGGCGGCATCGAGCGAGGTCGAAAGCCCCTTGGCCATATCAAGCGTGACGTGATTGCCGCCGATGGCGATGGCATCACCATGGACGAACTTGCCTTCCGAAAATACCGAGATCGTCGTCGTGCCACCACCCATGTCGATGCAGGCCGCGCCCATTTCCAGTTCGTCGTCGACCAGGGCCGCCAACCCGCTGGCATAGGGTGTCGCCACCATGCGCTCGACCGACAGATGCGAACGGTTGATGGAAAGCTCCAGGTTGCGCATCGGAGCGGCATCGCCGGTCAGCACATGCATGTCGACGCCGAGAGCGTCGCCGACCATGCCGCGCGGATCGCGCACGCCGCGTTCGGCATCCAGCGAGAAGCCGACGGGTAGCGAATGGATCACTTCGCGCTCGGCCTTCAGCGCCTGCTTGGCGCCGGCGCCGAGAACGCGCTTGATATCGGCCTCGTCGGCCTCGTGGCCGCCAAGGTTGATGGTGGCGGAGAAGGCTTCGCTCTTCAGCCGGCCGGCGGTCATGTTGACGATCAGCGAATCGACCGTCAGGCCAGCCATGCGCTCGGCCGCATCGACGGAAAGGCGGATGGCATGCTCGGCACGATCGAGATCGACGACGACGCCCGACTTCACGCCTTGCGATTTCTGATGGCCGATGCCGATCACCTGGATCCGGTGCGAGCGGCCACGCAGCAGCTTGCCGTCATCGCTCGGCTTCAGCTTGGCCACCATGCAGCAGACCTTGCTTGAACCGACATCCAGCACCGTCAGGGTGCCGGACCGGCGCGACGAGGCATCGCCATGACCGCCAAGCCAGCTCATATCTTCGTCTCCGGCTTGCGCTTAAGGCTCTTGGGCTTTTCGTTGAGTGCGGCTTCGCGCTGCGTCGCCGCCTCGGGCGTCAACTGCACGACCAGCCGGTCGGTCAGACGCATGTCGACGGCGGCGATATCGCGCGACAACAGGCCCTTCTCATGATCCATCTTGACGAGTTCGGCGAGTGCCTGATCCTCGCCATCCTCGGGAAGCTTGACGGTGATGCCATTGTCGAGCTTCAGGTCCCAACGCCTTTCTCCGACGCGGACATAGCCTTTGATCCGGCTCGCGAGATCGGGATATTTTTCGATCTTGGCCAGAAAGTCGGGCGCGCTCGCCGGGGCGCCGGTGCCGATCAGCAGCGGCAGCAGCACCTGCTTGCCGCCCGAGAACGGCGCGATCACGGCGCCATTCCTCTCGATGACGGACAGCTCGTCACCCTGCTGCCAAAGCGCGAAGGCGGCGCGCTCCTCGACACGCACTTCCAGCGTGTGCGGATAGACCTTGCGCACCGCCGCGACCTCGATCCACGGCAGGCCGGAAATACGCTCGCGCGCCGCCGCCGCATCGAAGCCGATCAACGACGTCCAGCCGTCGAGTTCGAGCCTGTCGAGGATATCGATCTCCGAGGTCTGGCGATTGCCGACCACCTTGACCTGATCGACGGCAAAGCCGGTGCGGGCGGTGATGCTCTGGACGATGCCGTCGACGTGGCCGCCGAGATAGGCGCCGTAGGCACTGCTCGAGGCGATCAGCACGGCCGACATCATCGCCGCGGAAAAGCGCGGCGCCTGGAATTCCCCAACACCGAGACGGGCCAGAATACGCACAGGGCGGCGAAGCACGCGCGGCAGCACGAAATGGCCTGACGACAACGGCAGGCCGAACAGCGCCGGCTCGGCCGCGCCCCTCTCCCTACCCTGTCCCCATTTCAACGCAGACACGAAGCGTCCTCCACCATCCAACTCAACAAATCGCCAAACGAGTGCCCGGCCTGGGCGGCGATTTCAGGCACCAAGGACGTCGGCGTCATACCCGGCTGAGTGTTGACCTCGAGCCAGACAATCTCGCCGTTTTCGGAATGCCGATCGTCATAACGGAAATCCGATCGGGAAACGCCCCGACAGCCGATCGCTTGGTGAGCCTTAAGCGCCAGTGTTTGTATTTTTTGGTAAATATTCGGTGAAACTTTTGCGGGGCATTCGTGCTTTGATCCCCCAGCGACATATTTTGAATCATAGTCGTAGAAGGAATGGCCGGTCGGGATGATCTCGCAGACCCCCAGCGCCACATCGCCCATCACCGCACAGGTCAGCTCACGGCCGTGGATGTAGCGCTCGACCATGACGGTATCGCCATATTTCCATTCGGAAGAGCCGATCACCTGCGGCGGATGCGACTGACCTTCATGCACGATGACGACGCCGAAGCTCGAACCCTCATTGACCGGCTTGACCACATAGGGCGGCTTCATCGGATGCTTGCCCTGAATGGCGAAGCGGCTGGCAACCTTCGATTCGGCGACCGGGACACCGACCGATTTGGCAACCCGCTTGGCCTGTTCCTTGTTCATGGCCAGAGCCGAGGCGAGCACGCCGGAATGGGTGTAGGGAATGCCGAGATACTCGAGAATGCCCTGGACGGTACCATCCTCACCAAAAGGGCCATGCAGCGCGTTGAAGACGACATCGGGCTTGAGCTCGGCAAGTACGGAGCCGACATCGCGCCCGACATCGACGCGGGTGACCGGGTAGCCTTCCTGCTCGAGCGCATCGGCACAAGCCTTTCCCGAAGACAAAGACACGGGCCGCTCGGACGAAAAACCACCCAGCAGGACAGCCACATGCTTGCTTTTCATTCCCCGGTATCCCCTCTCACGGCGGACCAAAAACCAAGATTTTCCGCAACATTGAGTCCGAGTCTCCCGGCAGGTTGCCCCCCAGACGGAAAACGCGGGTGACGCGTCGAACGACTCAAATCAGGAAACGCTTTCGAACAGAGAATCAGAGAGTTGATTCACTGGCAAGTACTTACGATTCCGAGAGATTCACTTTCTGAGAAAATGGATGCGAAAAGCGTGTCGTTGAGTCTTCGGGGCAACGGTTGGGGCCGTTTTGGCACCGTCGAACTTCATGTGTCACATGAAGTTCGACGTGCGTAAGATGTGTTGAGTTTCCGTCAGGCCGAGTCGAAAATGATGGCTTTCGAGAACCGGAGCGGAGCGGACATTCGGGTCCGTGAGCACCGGAAGCGGTAGAAAGCCGTCGTTTGCAGGCCGGCATCACCTGAATACCAGCGCACCTTAAAGCAGCTGCCCGAGAAACTCCTGAACGGCATGTCCCGGCCGGAAATTGCCGATGCGCTTGATTTCCCATTGCAGCCGGATACCGGAATTCTCCAGCACCCGCGTACGCACCGTCTCGCCGAGATATTCAAGGTCGTAGCCGGTCGCGGTTCCCGTGTTGATCATGAAGTTGCAATGCATCGGCGACATCTGCGCACCACCGATCATCAGGCCGCGGCAGCCGGCCTTGTCGATCTCCTTCCAGGCCGACGTGCCTTCGGGATTCTTAAAGGTCGAGCCACCGGTCTTCTCGCGGATCGGCTGCACGGTCTCGCGGTGGTTCTGCACGGCATCCATCGCCGCCTTGATCACGGCCTTGTCCTCGGCAAAGCCTTCGAACACGGCCGAGGTGAAGATCAGTCCGGCAGGTGCCGCCGAATGACGATAGGCGTAGCCCATGTCGGCATTGCTGAGCGTCTGCACATTGCCCTTGCGGTCGAGCGCGCGCACCTCGACGACGCGTTCGCGCGTCTCGACGCCATTGGCGCCTGCATTCATCCTAAGTGCGCCGCCGACAGCGCCCGGAATGCCATGGTAGAAATGAAAACCGCCAATGCCTGCCTCAAGCGCCACCGCGGCGACGCGCTTGTCGGGCGTGGCCGCGCCGGCCTTGATCCTGATTGGCGAAATGACTTCCGCTTCACCAAACCCCTTGGCTGAAAGCCTGACGACAAAGCCGGGAATGCCACCGTCGCGGACCAGCAGGTTCGAGCCGACGCCGACGACAGTCAGCGGTATTTCCTCAGGGATCGCTTTGAGGAACGCGGCGAGATCCTCCTCATCGGCGGGCTGGAACAATGCTTCAGCCAGGCCACCGGCACGGAACCAGGTGATCTTGTCCATTTCGGCATTCGGCGTGACGCGCCCGCGCAAGCCGGCAAGCCGGTCGCCAAGTTTGTCGATCAGGGCCTGGCCGTGCATCATGAGACGGTCCCGCCAAGCTCCTTGGGCAACGCATAGGCCCATTGGGTGATGTTGCCGGCGCCAAGGAAGACCACGAAATCGCCTGGTTTGGCCAGATCGCGGATGATGGGCGCAATCGCTGCCGGTCCCTCGATGTAGCGCGCATCGCGATGGCCGCCGGCGCGGATGCGCGACACCAGCGCGTCCGAGCTGACGCCTTCGATCGGCTCCTCGCCGGCCGCATAGACCGGCGCCACCATCACCGTGTCGGCGTCGTTGAAGCAGGCGGAAAACTCGTTGAACAGATCATGCAGACGGGTGAAGCGATGCGGCTGGGCAATGGCGATGACGCGCCCCTTGGTGGCGCTGCGCGCCGCCTTCAGCACCGCCGAGATCTCGACCGGATGGTGGCCGTAATCGTCGAACACGTCCACGCCGTTCCACGAGCCGGTATGGGTAAAGCGGCGCTTGACGCCGGCGAAGGACGACAAGCCCCTCTTGATCGCCTCGGCCGACAGGCCGAGCTGATGCGCGACCGCGATCGCGGCGGTCGCGTTGGAGACGTTGTGACGGCCGGGCATCGGCAGGCGGAGGCCTGCTATCGTCGTCTGGTCGCCGGTCTTGCGGTCACGGATCACCACGTCGAATTCCGAAATGGCACCCGCCATGCGATGGTTGGTGAAGCGCACATCGGCCTGCGCGTTCTCGCCATAGGTGACGATGCGGCGGTCCTCGATACGGCTGACCAGCGCCTGCACCTCGGGATGATCGGTGCACATCACGCCAAAACCATAGAACGGCACGTTTTCGACGAACTGGCGGAACGCCTCGCGCACTTTGTCGAAGCTACCATAGTGATCGAGATGCTCGGGATCGATGTTGGTGACGACCGCGATCTCGGCCGGCAGCTTCAGGAAGGTGCCGTCGCTCTCGTCAGCCTCGACCACCATCCACTCGCCATCGCCCATGCGCGCGTTGGTGCCATAGGCATTGATGATGCCGCCATTGATGACGGTCGGATCGAGCCCGCCGGCATCGAGCAAGGTCGCCACCATCGAGGTCGTCGTCGTCTTGCCATGCGTGCCGCCGATGGCCACCGCCTGGCGGAAGCGCATCAGCTCGGCCAGCATTTCGGCCCGGCGCACGATCGGCAGCAGCTTTTCGCGCGCGGCCTTGAGTTCCGGATTGGATTTCTTGATTGCCGTCGAGACGACCACAACCTCGGCATCGCCGAGGTTTTCGGGCTTGTGGCCGACAAAGCATTCGATGCCCTTGTCGCGCAGCCGCTGGACATTGGCGCTCTCGGCCTGGTCGGAGCCTTGCACCTTGTAGCCGAGATTGTGCAGCACTTCGGCAATGCCGCTCATGCCGATGCCGCCAATGCCGATGAAATGCACAAGGCCGATGGTCTGCGGCATCTTCATGCTTGCGTCCCCTTCCTGAAATCCGAAACGGCTTTTTTGGACGCAATAGCCTCTGTGAGATCGGCGAGCAACCGTGCCGCGTCGGGCCTGCCCGCCGATTTCGCGCCCGCGGCCATCGCCGCCAGCCGCTCGGGGGCGTCCATCAGCCCGCCGATGAGGGCTGCGATGCGTTCGGGCGAAAGCGAGGATTGCGGGTGCACTTCGCCACCGCCGGCGGCGGCAAGGGCCGCTGCGTTCGCCGCTTGGTCGTGGTCGAGCGCGTGCGGGTAAGGCACCAGCAGTGCCGGCCGGCCGATAACGGCGATCTCCGAGACTGTCGAAGCGCCGGAACGCGAGATCACCAGATGCGCGGCCGCCATGCGTACCGCCATGTCGGTGAAGAACGGCGAAACCTCGACGGCTACGCCGAGGGCGGCATAGGCAGCCTTGACCCGCGCCACGTCATCCGCGCGAGCTTGTTGGGTAATCACCAGCCGCTTGCGCTGGGCATCGGAAAGCAGCGCAATCGCCCCCGGCACGGCGTCGGAAAAGAACTGGGCGCCCTGGCTGCCGCCGAACACCAGCAGGCGGAACGGCTGTTCCCCGACCGACACCGCATAAGCCGTCTTGGCCGCTTCCAGCACGGCAGGCCTTACCGGATTGCCCGTCGTCACCGTCTTGGCGCCGGCAGCACTGGTGTCCTGCGGCAGGAAGCCGCCGGCGATCGCATCGACACGCCCGGCCAGCGCCCGGTTAGCGCGGCCCATCACCGCGTTCTGCTCATGGATCAGCGTCGGCACCTTGCGACGCGTCGCCGCGTAGAGCGGCGGCAGGGTCGGGTAGCCGCCGAAGCCGACGACGGCATCCGGTTTGATCCTGGCGATGATGGCGGAAGCCTGGCGCACGCCGCGCCAGATTTTCCAGAAGGCACCAAGCAGGGCAAAAGGATTTTTCGAACCCATCGTCGCCGACTGGATCGGATGGATGGCGGCGGCCGGAAAATGGCCGGCGAACCGTTCGGCACGGTCGTCGGTTGCCAGATGCACCGACCAGCCGCGCTCGTTCAGCTCGTGCGCCAGCGCTTCGGCCGGGAAAAGATGCCCACCGGTTCCGCCCGCCGCGAGAAGGATGACGCCTCTGGCCATATCACTCCGCCGGCAGCGCGCGCTGCGGCAGCGCAAAGCCCATCTGCTTGCGCTTCTCCGGCCTCTTGCGTGTCAAAGCCAGCACCATGCCCATCGAAATTGCGATCGCGATCTGCGAGGAGCCGCCATAGGAGATGAACGGCAGCGTCATGCCCTTGGCCGGCACAAGTTGCAGGTTGACGCACATATTGATGACGGCCTGCAGGCCGAACACGGTGACGAGGCCACCGACCGCATAACGGGTGAAATCGTCATGCTCCTTCAGCGCCGTGTTGAGGCCGCGCAAAACGATGAAGGCGAAGATCGACATGATGAAGAAGCACATGATCAATCCGAATTCTTCGCCGGCGACCGAGAAGACGAAGTCGGCATGGCTGTCCGGGATGACCCGCTTGACGGTGCCTTCGCCCGGCCCGACGCCAAACCAGCCGCCATTGATCAGCGCCTCGCGCCCCATGTCGACCTGGAACGTGTCGCCTTCGCCGGTGAGGAACTTGTCGATGCGCAAGGCAACGTGCGGAAACACCGTATAGGCGGCAAAGACACCGCCGACGCCGGCGGCGCCCAGCGCGACGATCCACAGCCAGGGCAGACCCGCCATGAAGAACATGATGCCCCAGGTGCCGGTCGTCAGCATGGTCTGGCCCAGGTCTGGTTGCGCCACCAGCAGCGACACGACCAGCACCAGCAACAGCATGGCGAACAGATTGCCCGGAATGTCGGGCTGGCGCTTGTGCTCGGCAAACAGCCACGCGCACATGATGACGAAGGCGGGTTTCAGAAATTCAGAGGGCTGGATGGACAGGCCGGCAAGCGACACCCAGCGGCGCGCGCCCTTCACCTCGACGCCGACATAGAGCACCGCCACCATCAGCACCAGCATCAGGCAAAGCATGATCAGCGCCATGCGCCGTATCTGCCGGGAATCGAGGAACGACACGGCCAGCATCACGCCGAGCGCCGGCACGGTGAAGATGATCTGCCTGGTTGCGAAGTGGAAACTGTCGAGACCGATGCGTTCGGCCACCGCCGGGCTGGCGGCAAAGGACAGCACGATGCCGAGCCCCATCAGCGACAGGAACGCTGCCAGGAACCAGCGATCGATCGTCCACCACCAGGTCGCAACCGGACTTTTGTCAAGACGGCTTTGCATTATCGTGTCCCTCCGATGGGTTTCACGCCCTCGATAGCATGCGCAGCTTGCCTGAAGGCTTCGCCGCGGACCTCGAAATTCTTGAACTGATCGAAACTGGCGCAGGCCGGCGACAACAGCACCACCGCCTCGCCGCCGTCGTCCAGTGCCGCATCATGCGCGGCGTGCTCGACAGCCGCTGCCAGCGTGCCGGATATTTCGTAAGGCACAGCCTCACCCAGCGTCGCCGAAAAGGCGGGGGCGGCCTCGCCGATCAGATAGGCCTTGGCAATCCGCGGAAAGAAACCGCGCAACGGCTCGATGCCGCCTTCCTTGGGCAGGCCGCCGGCGATCCAGTAGATGCGCGCAAAGCTGGACAGCGCCGGTGCCGCTGCGTCGGCATTGGTCGCCTTGGAATCGTTGATGAACAGCACATGGTCCTTGCGGCCGACCTGCTCCATGCGGTGCGCAAGACCGGGAAAGCTCTCCAGCCCCGATTGGATCTCGCCGAGCTCCAGTCCGACCTTGAGGCAGGCCGCGACCGCAGCCAGCGCGTTCTGCGCATTGTGCTGGCCTCGCAGCGAGCCGATGCCTTCGAGGAAGGCGACGCGGCTGTAGCGGCCATGCACAGCTTCCATCAGGTAGCTGCCGTCGGCGAAATAGCCGTCGGTCAGCGGCAGCCGCTTGGAAATCCGGATGACATGCCGCCCCGCCCGCTCCAGCCGCTCGGCGATCTGCGCGCACCAGGAATCGTCGATGCCGACGATTGCCGTCTCGCTGCCGGCCACCAGCCGTTCCTTGATTGCGGCGTAGTGCTGCATGGTGCCGTGACGGTCGAGATGGTCGGGCGTCAGATTGAGCAGGATTCCGGCCGTCGGGTTGATCGAAGGCGCGAGATCGATCTGGTAGGACGAGCATTCGACCACATAGTGCCGATCGGGCTCAGGCGGATCGAGCGTCATCACCGCGCGGCCGATGTTGCCGCCCATCTGGGTGTCTCGACCCGCCGCTTTCAGGATATGCGCCGTCAGCGCGGTCGTCGTCGACTTGCCGTTGGTGCCGGTGATGGCGATGAAGGGCGACATCGGCGCCTTGAGCATCCGTTCGCGGCAAAAAAGCTCGATGTCGCCGATGATCTCGACACCCGAACCGCGCGCCAGCTCCACCGTCCAATGCGGCTTGGGATGCGTCAGCGGAACGCCCGGCGAGAGCACGAAGGCCGAGAACTTCGCCCAGTCGGCGCCGCGCAGATCGGCTGTTGCAATCCCGGTGGCGGCGGCCTTGGCGACGCTTTCGGGATTGTCGTCCCAGGCCAGCACGTCCGCGCCGCCCTCGATAAGCGCGCGCGCCGTCGCAATCCCCGAACCACCGAGCCCGAAGAGCGAAACGCGCTTGCCTGAAAAGGATGCGGCGGGGACCAAGCGGACTCCTATCTCAGCTTCAGGGTTGACAGGCCGACCAGCGCCAGGATGACGGCGATGATCCAGAAGCGGATCACCACCTGGCTTTCGGTCCAGCCCAGCTTTTCGAAATGATGGTGGATCGGCGCCATCAGGAACACCCGCTTGCCGGTCATCTTGAAGTAGCCGACCTGGATGATGACCGACAGGATTTCAACGACGAACAATCCGCCGACGATGACAAGCACGATCTCGTGCTTGGTGGCGACCGCCACGGTGCCGATCAGGCCACCCATGGCCAGCGAACCGGTGTCGCCCATGAAGATCGCCGCCGGCGGCGCGTTGAACCAGAGAAAGCCGAGGCCGGCACCGATGACCGCGCCAAGCACGACGGCCAGTTCGCCGGTGCCGGGCACGAAATGGATCTGCAGATATTCGGCGAAGACGGCGTTGCCCGAGAGATAGGCGATGACGCCGAAGGAGGCCGCCGCGATCATGATAGGCACGATCGCCAGCCCGTCCAGGCCGTCGGTCAGGTTCACCGCATTGCCGGCGCCGACGATGACGAAGCAGGAGAACGGAATGAAGAACCAGCCGAGATTGACGATGAATTCCTTGGCGAAGGGAAATGTCAGCGACGAGGAGAACGGCGCCTGGCCGTTATGCATGATCACCCATGCGGCAATGCCGGCGATGACGAATTCGAGCGCCAGCCGCGCCTTGCCGGAAAAGCCGAGATGCGACTGCTTGGTCACCTTGAGATAGTCGTCGTAGAAGCCGATCGAGCCGAAGCCCACAGTCACCAGCAGCACCACCCAGACGTAGATGCTCGACAGGTTCGCCCACAGCAGCGACGAGCCTATGATGCCGGACAGGATCATCAGGCCGCCCATGGTCGGCGTACCAGCCTTCTTGAAATGCGTCTGCGGCCCGTCGGCCCGGATCGGCTGGCCCTTGCCCTGCCGCAGGCGCAGCGAATTGATGATGGTCGGTCCGAAGATGAAGACGATCAGCGCCGACGTGATCAACGCCCCGCCGGTGCGGAAGGTGATGTAGCGGAAGACATTGAAGGCCGAGATCTTGTCCGCAAAATCGACGAGTAATGTGAACATGCGTTATCGTCCCCCGACCTGGGTCTGTTTTCTGGTTGTCGATTCAGGCGGGAATTTGCCCAGCACCGCATCGACCAGTTTTGCAAAGCCGACGCCTTTCGACGATTTGATCATCACCACGTCGCCTGGCCTCAGCGCGGCCAGCAGTACCGGCTTCAGTTCCTCGACGCCGGCACGGTATTCCGTCTTGACTTCACCGGGCAGTATCTCGGCCAGTGCCCGCATTTCCGGGCCACCGAGGAAGACGGTCTGCGTCCCGGTGCCAACGATAAGGTCGGCAAGAGCGGCGTGCAGCTTGGCCGAATGGTCGCCGAGTTCGAGCATGTCGCCGAGCACGGCGATGCGGCGGCCCTCGCCCGTCACCGGCGTCGCGTTGAGCAATGCCATCGCGGCAGCCATCGACGCCGGATTGGCGTTGTAGCTCTCGTCGATCAGCGTGATCGGCCCGCCGGGGTGGCTCGAAGTCGAGCCACCGGGATGGCTCGAAGTCGAGCCACCGGGGTGGCGCAGCACATGGCGCTTGCCGCGCCCGCGCTCGGCCGAGAGATCGGCCAGTGCCAGGGCCACCTTGTCGAGATCGGCCCCGACCAGATGCGCCGCCCCCAGCACCGCCAGCACGTTCTGCACCATATGGCGGCCGGGCGCACCGATCCGAGCCGACACTTCGTGGCCGCTGATCCTGGCACTGATGTCGGAATGGTCGGCGTGCAATTCGCATTGGACCAGCTTGAAGGTCGAACGCGCATTCTCGCCGAAGCCGTAGACGTGCTCGACGCCGGCGACACGCGCCATTTTGTCGAGAATCCTGAAGCGCGCATCGTCGCGGTTGAGGACAGCGGCACCCTTCGGCTCCAGCCCTTCGAAAATCTCGGCCTTGGCCTTGGCGATCTCGTCCAGGTTGCGGAAGAAGCCAAGGTGGGCGGCCGCGATCATGGTCACGATGGCGACATGCGGCCTCACCATTTTCACCAGCGGCCGTATCTCGTCAGGATGGTTCATGCCGATTTCGAAAACGGCATAGTCGCAATCGGCGGGCATGCGCGCCAATGTCAGCGGCACGCCCCAGTGATTGTTGAACGACTGCGCCGAGGCGTGCGTCTTGCCGACGGCTTGCAGCACATGACGCAGCGCTTCCTTGGTGGTGGTCTTGCCAGCCGAACCGGTCACCGCGATGATTTTGGCTTGGGAGCGCGCGTGGGAGGCTACTCCGAGCTTTTCCAGCGCGACCAGCACATCATCGACGACGATGATCGGCGCCGTCAGCCGGCCGAGCGACGGCAGCTTGCCTTCGGCTACCACCAGAACCCCGGCGCCGGCTTTGATGGCTGACGTGACGAAGTCATGCCCGTCCATCGCCTCGCCCTTGATGGCGAAGAAGGCGTCGCCGGGCTGTAGGCTGCGGCTGTCGATTGAAATACCCGATATGCCGTCCGGCATCGGCCCGAGCGGCCGCCCGTCCATGGCGGTGACCAGCGCCTCGGAGGTCCACAACAAGCTCATGCGGCACGCTCTACGAGTGCTGCGCGAACTTCCTCATGATCGGAGAAATGCAAGGTCTCGGAGCCGATCGTCTGGCCTTCCTCGTGGCCCTTGCCGGCTACGATCAGCGTGTCGCCGGCATGCAGCATGGCGACCGCCTCGCGGATCGCCTGGCGCCGGTCGCCTATCTCTATGGCACCAGGAGCAGCGGCGAGGATCGCCGCGCGGATTGTTTCCGGTACTTCCGATCGCGGATTGTCGTCGGTCACGATCACGACATCGGCAAGCCGCGTCGCGATCTCCCCCATGATCGGCCTTTTTCCCCGGTCGCGGTCGCCGCCGCAGCCGAACACGACGATGACGCGACCAGTGGTGAACGGGCGCACCGAGGCCAGCACGTTTTCCAGCGCGTCCGGTTTGTGGGCATAATCGACATAGACCGGCGCGCCATTCGCGGTAGTGCCGACGAGGTCGAGCCGGCCGGGCGCACCCTTCAGTTTCTCCAACGCCATCAAGGTCTTGGCGACGGGCGTTCCCGTGGAAATGGCAAGCCCTGCCGAAACCAGCGCGTTCGATATCTGGAAATCGCCGGCCAGCGGCAGGTCGACCTCATAGAGCACGCCGTCGGCCTCGACCTCGGCGCGCTGGCGGTGGCGCTCGTGCTCGACCCGCTTCAACCTGAGGAAATCGCCATGGCGGCCAACCGTCAGCGCCTCGAGCCCGGCGGCCCGCGCCGCCTTGATCGTCGGCGCCGACCATGGATCGTCGGCGAAGATCACGGCCGGCGCGCCCTTCGACAGCAGCGTGTCGAACAGCCGCAATTTGGCGCGGTGATAGTCCTCGATGGTCGGATGGTAGTCCATATGGTCGCGGCCGAGATTGGTGAAACCGCCGGCCGCCAGCTTCACGCCGTCGAGGCGGCGCTGGTCGAGCCCATGGCTGGAGGCTTCCATGGAGGCGTGGGTGACGCCGGCATCGGCCAATTCCCGCAGCAGCTGGTGCAGGGCGACCGGATCGGGCGTCGTCAGCGAGCCATAGTCGTTGCGGCCCGGTGCTACCACGCCGGTGGTGCCGATCGAAGCGGCGGCATAACCCGCCTGCTCCCAAATCTGCCTGGTGAAAGCGGCGACCGATGTCTTGCCGCTGGTACCGGTCACCGCGACCATGGTCTGCGGCTGCTTGCCGAAATAGCGGGCCGCACTCAGCGCCAGCGCCAGGCGCGGATCGTCGACCGTCAATACCGGAACCGACAGCCCAGCAATGGCGCTGCCCTTGGCAGCCACAATCGCGGCCGCACCACGCGCGGCGGCGTCGGCGGCATAAACGGCACCATCGGCCTTGGTTCCGGCGAGCGCAAAAAAGACAACGCCCGATCTTACCTGGCGGGAATCCGACGAAATCCCGATGACCTCCAGATCGGCGGAAGTTGTTCCTTCGACTGGCAGGATACCGGCTAGGTCTCTTAGTTTCATCGAACCCCGTTCACCGCAACAAAATAGCGCGCAGTTACCGGCGCGCCCTAAGAATCACTGATAGGAAACCAGCGTTGCACCATTTTCATGGCTGAAATCTGGCTTCACGCCAAGCATGGCAGCCGCACGCCGGATAATGTTGCCCGCCATAACGCCCGCATTCGATGCCGCGACGTCTGTCATGCCCGGCTTTTCAGGGTGCGGGGCGTCGGCAATCGTAAACACCAGGTATTGTGGATCGTCCATCGGAAAGGCGGCGACAAACGTATTGAAATTCAATTCCTTCGAGTAGCGGCCATTGATGACCTTCTCGGCGGTTCCGGTCTTACCGCCAACGCGATAGCCGGGCACTCTGGCGTTTCTGGCCGAGCCCTTCTCGGCGTTGAGCGTATACAGGTAGCGCATGCCGTCGACCGTCTTTTCGCTGACCACTTTCTTGGCCATGGCCATCGCTTCTTCCTGTGTACGGATCAGGAAGGTGGGGTTCATCAGGAAGCCGCCATTCATCAGCGCGGCGCAGCCGACAGCCGCTTGCAGCGGCGTTGTCGATACGCCGTGACCGAAGGCGATGGTGAACGAATTGACCTGTTTCCAGACCTTCGGTTCAGTCGGGCGGGCGACTTCCGGCAGTTCTGTCTGCATCTTATCCAAAATTCCAAGGCGATGCAGGAATTCGCGGTGCCCCGCGATGCCGACCATTTCGGCCTCCCTGGCCGACCCGATGTTGGACGAATAGAGGAACACCTCCGGCAACGACAGCACACGGTTCTTGCCGTGGAAGTCGTGAATGGCCTGATGGCCGACCCGGATTGGATGCGAAGCATCGAAGCGGCTCGCCATCGTCGCCTTGCCCGAATCGAGCGCCATGGCAGAGGTGAAGCTCTTGAAGGTCGAGCCCATCTCGTAGAGGCCTGCCGACATCCGGTTCAGCCGGTCCTTGTCTTGCGCATTATAAGGATTGTTAGGATCAAAATCCGGAACCGAGGCCATGGCCACCACTTCGCCGGTCTTGACGTTGAGCACAACGGCGCCAGCGCCCATGGCGCGATAGCGCTCCAAGCCGGCGGCGATCTCGTCGCGCACCACATGCTGGACGCGCAGATCGATCGAAAGCCTCACCGGCTTGAGATCCTTGGCCACCGCGAGGCCCGATGCCTGCAGGTCGCTCAAACCCTGCTCATCGACATATTTCTCCATCCCGGAGATGCCCTGGTTGTCGATGTTGGTAAGCCCGACAATGTAGGACGAGGTCTCGCCGCTCGGATAGAAGCGGCGCTTCTCGGTGCGGAAGCCGAAGCCGGGAATGCCGAGCTGCATGATGTCGGACTGCTGCTTGGGAGTCAGCTGCCGCTGCAGCCAGACGAAACCAGCACCGCTCTTCAGCTTATGGTAGGTCTGCTCATAGTCGATGTCCGGAAGCACCGTCGACAGCTTCTCGATCGCCTCGTCGGCGTCGACGATGCGGCGCGGCTCGGCAAACAGCGACGCTGTCTTGATGTCCGTCGCCAGAACTTCGCCGTTGCGGTCGACAATGTCGGGCCGCGATGCCGTCACCCGGCTTTGCGGGCCGCCCGACATGTCAGGGGTCTGGAAGCCGAGATAGATCAGGCGCCCGGAAATCGTCGAGAAGATCCCGAAGAACACCGCCATCGTCATGACGATGCGCGTCCTGCCCTTGCCGCCGGTCGCCTTGCGGGCGCCCTCGACGACGATCGAACCGCCTTCACCCGTCCTCACGCGACGCTTCAGCAGTTTGCCGATCATTGGGCGATGCCTCCGGTCACCACGGGATCCTTGCTGCCAGGAGGCGCTTGATCGGAATTGTCGGCCATGCCGCCCTGGCGTCCGGACAGGATGTCCAGGGATTTGGCCGGCAGGTCGCCGATGCCGACGATCTGGCGAGCGCTAACCGGCTCGAGTTCGAGCTGTGACTTGTAGAGTTCGGCCAGCTTCTGCAGCCGCGATGGCTGGGTGAGCAGGCTCCAGTCAGCCTTGAGCAGGTCGATCGTGTCCTCCTCATAGCGGATCTGCGCATGGATCTTCTGCACCGAAGCCAATTGTTCCTCGGCCTCGCGCTTGGCCTTGTAGGTAAGGGCAGCCGCCCCAACCATGACGGCGATCAGGACGATGTCGCTGGTACGAAACACGTGCTTACCTCTCCCCCGGCCGGTCGATACCGGGAAGCTTTGGAAGGCCGAAAATCGAAAAGTCGCTGCTGCGCGCCGGCGCCTCGGTGCGGATTGCCGCGCGCAGCCTGGCCGAACGGGCGCGCGGATTGGCTGCCACCTCGGCATCGCCGGCAGTCACACCGCCACCCGCCTTGCGGAAGGTCGCGGTGCGCGCATGAGCCTCTGGCAGGTGACGCGAGCCGGTCGCGACGTCGGCACGGTCGGCGATGAAACGCTTGACGATGCGGTCCTCCAGCGAATGGAACGTCACCACGGCGAGCCGTCCGCCCGGCTTCAGCGCACGCTCGGCCGCGAACAAGGCCTTGGCCAGTTCGCCAAGCTCGTCATTGACGAAGATGCGCAGCGCCTGGAAGACGCGCGTGGCCGGGTGGATCTTGTCCTTTGGCGCGCGGCCGATATGCGTCTCTATGGCATCGGCCAATTCCAGCGTGCGCTCGAACGGACGCTTTTCGCGGCGAGCCTCGATCATGCGGGCTATGCGTCCGGCGTGACGCTCCTCGCCGAGGAAGCCGAAGATGCGGGCGAGGTCGCCGGGCTTGAAGCTGTTGACGACGTCGGCGGCGCTCAAACCAGCCTGCGCCATGCGCATGTCGAGCGGCCCGTCGGCGCGGAACGAAAACCCGCGCTCGGCCTGGTCGAGCTGCATCGAGGACACACCGATGTCGAGCACGACGCCGTCGGCACTCTCGACATGTTCGTCCAGCGTCGAGAACGGCGCCTGCACCAGCCGCAGGCGACCGCCCGACTGCGCCTCGAGATCGCGCCCGGCGGCGATGGCATCCGGATCGCGGTCGATCGCTACCACGGAGGCGCCCGTCGCCAGAATGGCCCTGGTGTAACCGCCGGCGCCGAACGTGCCGTCGATGATGATGTCGCCCTCCGCTGGCGACAGTGCTTCCAGCACTTCGCCAAGGAGGACCGGAATGTGGCGGGCCGATCCGCCAACGGCGTGTCCATCGACGGCGTGAGGAAGGTCATCGCCGTGGCCCACCGTCATTCCGGTCGCTCCCCAGCCTTCGTCCCCTGCCGAAGCTGCAAAAGCCGAGCCCGCGCCTGCGCCCCATAGGCAGCAAGCCGTCCCGGCGCCCAGACCTGAAAGAAATTGCCGCGTCCGACAAAGGCCACTTCCGCCGAAATGCCGGTGTGTTCGCGAATAAAATCGCTCATCGTGATGCGACCGTCCTGGTCGAGTTTCAAGAATGTTCCGTCGCCATGGCAGAAGAATGACATATCGTCCGCCGTCTGCAGGAAGGGATCCTCGAGTGCGATGCGCTGCTCGTAGCGGTCGAGCAGGTCGAGCCCGCCGACATCCATTGCCGGCAGATCCAGGCAGCGCAGCGCATAGAGTTCCGAATAGCCGCGCTTCTGCACAACGGCGCGGAAATGCGCCGGAACGGATACCCGTCCCTTCGCATCGATCCTGCTCACCGTGTTCGAGAGAAACCGGTCCATTAAATGCCACGGCCGCTTGCGCCGCCGCACCCCTCTTCATCGTGTCGCACGCGCCGCCGCGGCACGTTCGCTGCCCCGCATCAATCTCGTTGGCACGGGCAAAAACCGGCAAACGCGCAGCCGCCGCGGCTGCCCGATTGGCGTACGCTTTACCCTGACGCGGAACGAAGGCTTTGATGTCTGTATGGGATATCATGGGGTACTATGGGCGTCAACGGGAAGGGCTTCACAAACACGCACGCCGCGACCAACGAGAGCAGCCTTGACGTCACATCTCGTCTTTATGGATCATTAAGCCTAACGAAGGGTTTAGAGGCGCTGGCCTAACCAGACGCGCCTTGCCGCGAGGCGCTACCCGGCATAGCGTTTCGCCGCATCCGGTCGGTCACCAAAGGATTTGAGAATCTATGTCTGAAACAGCGAACAGTCGCGCTGCAGCACTATCCCATCTGCGTAGCAGCGGGCTTGCCATGGGCGAATCCATCCCTCTGCCCCTGACCATGGCCGCCATTTTTCACGCGCCCGGCGACGCCACCGGTTTCAACCAGTACGGCCGCTTCAGCAACCCGACCTGGGATGCGGTCGAACATATGCTGGCCCATCTGGAGGGCGCGCCCTGCGTCGCCTTTCCTTCGGGAATGGCGGCGATCTCGGCAGCATTTTTTGCCGTGCTCAAGGCCGGCGATCGCATCCTGCTGCCTTCGGACGGCTATCACACGACACGGGCTTTGGCAGAACGCTTCCTGAAGCCCCTTGGCGTCACATATGATGTGAGGCCAACATCGACCTTCCTCGATGGCGGCTTCGAAGGGTACCGCCTCGCCTTCGTCGAAACCCCCGCCAATCCGGGGCTGGATATCTGCGATATCGCGGCCGTCGCCGATGCTGTTCACAAGGCCGGCGCGCTGCTGGTGGTCGACAACACGACAATGACTCCTTTCGGCCAGCGCCCACTCGACCATGGCGCCGACATCGTCATTGCCGCCGACACCAAGGCGCCCAATGGCCATTCCGATGTGCTGTTCGGCCATGTCGCCAGCCGCAATCCCGACATCATCGCCGCCGTGACCGGCTGGCGCGAGGTTTCCGGCAGCATTCCCGGTCCGTTCGAAGCTTGGCTGGTGCATCGCGGCTTGGAGACACTGGACGTGCGCTTCGATCGCATGTGTTCCTCGGCGGAAGTGATCGCGCGGCGGCTGAAGGACCACCGCGCGATCAGCGGCCTGCGGTTCCCCGGGCTGGAAAGCGATCCGTCGCATAACCTTGCTCGCGCCCAGATGGAGCGCTTCGGCTTTCTCATCTCTTTCGAGCTCGCATCGGAGGACAAGGCAGAGGATTTCATCAACAATTGCGACCTGATCCAGGCCGCGACATCCTTCGGCGGCGTCCACACCTCTGCCGAGCGGCGCTTGAAGCGAGGCGATGCGGTTTCCGCCGGCTTCGTGCGCCTCTCGGTCGGCTGCGAGCCGGTGGAAGAACTCTGGAAGGCGATCGAGACGTCGCTGGACAAGATCGCGGCCGACAAAATCGGCTAAGAGCTTTTTGGCTCTGCCATTTTGAGATATCTGGCGCGCGCTCGTTCGATAATCGGCGGCCCCTCAAGAGCGGGCCCGCTGTCGATCCCTTCCTGCACAAGTTTGCGCAATTCCTCGACCGTGTAGCCATGCAGGTCGCGCCGGTCCTTCCATTGCCTGAGCGCGTCGCGGATCACCTCGCTCGCCGACGCATATTCGCCGGCGGCGACCGCATCATCCACCGCCTGCGCCAGTTCCGGCGACAGCGTGATGCTGCGTTTGTCGACCTGTCCCATGACAGGCTCCTGATGCTCTTCACGGATCGAAGGTACGATTTAATCGCAGCACCAGCTTCAAGAACAGCCGATCCTCGCTCGCATGGATGAACAGCTGAACAAGCTTGAATCAACAGGCGCGCCCGAGGGCGCAACCTGCTGATCTCAAGAGTTCTCTTCGATCTCGCGCGAGAAAAATTGCCAGCTGGCCTGTAAGCCGGGTTTTGTATGGCCCTCGCCCCTTGCGGGGCGAGAACGTGGCGGCCATTCATCTTGGGCGCATGTTGCCATGCGCCTCACGCAACCTACCCGGACGGTGGGCCGGAAACAGCCCTCGAGGGTTTCCCCTCGCACCGCCCCTATTCGGTCTTGCTCCCGGTGGGGTTTACCGTGCCGCTCCTGTTGCCAGTCGCGCGGTGGGCTCTTACCCCACCCTTTCACCCTTGCCCCGGATTCGGCAAAGCCGAACCGTGGCGGTTTGCTTTCTGTGGCACTTTCCCTAGGGTCGCCCCCGCCGGCCATTAACCGGCACCGTGTTTCCATGGAGCCCGGACTTTCCTCACCCGCGGCCTTTCGGCGTTTGCGGGCGCGGCCGCCCGGCCAGCTGGCAAGGCGTATAAAGGGGTTCACGCCCGAAAACGCAAACGAAAAAGCAGATTTATGCGGGCGATCCAAGCGCAGCCATCTGCACCTTGACCTTGCCGCAATAGGCGGCCGAAACCGGGTTCATCCGAGTTGCGGCGTGCCCGGCATTGTATTTCAGAATCGTACCACAGGTCGTGCCGCCGCCGAGGCTCCGCGCCATGGCAAGATATTTCATGCCGTATTTGATGTTGGTGTCGGGATCGAACAGGCCCTTGGCAGAACCGCTATAGCCCATCATCCGCGCCGTTGCCGGCTTGATCTGCATCAGGCCGATCTCGCCGGCGCTGCCGACGATGTCGGGCCGGTAGTTGCTCTCGATCTTGATGACGGCCGTGGCGAGCGACACCGGCACGCCTTCGATCGCCGCATAGCGGGCAACGATTGCGGAATACTGGCCGCTGCTGGCCACCGCGGCCGTCGATGCCGCCGCCTTCCTCAGACCAACTGACGCCGTTGTCGTCATGTCGACGGTCTTGCGACCGCGCTTCGTCTGCCTTTTGGCGGTAGACTTCTTGGGCTTGGACCAGCTTGCCTTTTCCACTTTGGCGGAAACCCGCTTCGTCGCCTCGGCGTCGTGGCTTGCCTTGTCGCTTTTGGCCAGCGTGGCCTTGCCGCTTTTTGCGGGTACGGCGGAAAGCCCTTGATCGGCCCGCGGGCTGAGTGGCGCGGCTTGCGCCGTGCCGAAGGCAAAAGTCATTACGCCGGCAGCAAGAGCTGCCGTTAAAACGGTCAATTTCTGCATGTGATCCTGTTCTGTCTGGACTGCGTGAAGATGTTCACGCAGCAACGCCTAATCAATATCGGAACAACCCCGGGGGGCTGGGGGTCCGACATCTGCACGCCAGCCGTTTGACGCTCGAATTGGTGTCAAACAAGGCCAGGCAAGTCACTTTGAGTGACAGCTTGTAATTTAAAGATTGGAAGGGGTTGCTTGGAAGAGGCTACCCTCAGGTCAGCGTCTCACGGAGGCAAGCAGCTTTTGCAGTGTCCGCAGTGTCGAGCCATCGGCAATGCCGTCCACTCTGCGCGGCCGGAAATGCCTCTGAAACGCCTCGACGACGAACTCCGTCTGTCGGTCGAAAATGCTCGTTATTTCGACGCCATAGCCGTAGAGCGCCAGCATCGACTGCAACGCCTCGACGTCACCGCCGGCATCGCCGAGCCTGAGCACGGCTCCTCGCCGGATCGGTGCGGCTGCCACGAGATGGCCGACACCGGCCTCGAACAGCGTCTTCCAGGGGAACTTCTCGCCCGGATCGATTTTGCGTCCCGGCGCCACATCGGAATGTGCGAGCACCCGCTCAGCGGCAATCGAATGCCGCCCGGCGATCCCCCTGCACAGCCCGATTACCGCATCGATCTGCCGCTTGGGAAAACCGGGATAGCCCAACGTATGTCCCGGATTGACGATCTCGATGCCGACGGAACAGGAATTGATGTCGGCGCGTCCGAACCACGAACTCTTGCCGGCGTGCCAAGCGCGGTCGCTTTCCCTGACCATTTGCACGGTGTGGCCATTCTCATGGACGAGATAATGCGACGACACCTCGCTGGCCGGATCGCACAGCCACGCCTCGGCGCCAATGCCAGTCGCCATGCCGGTGTAGTGCAACACGATCATGTCAGGCTTGAGTGTCTCGCGCCGCGGACCGAAATTCGGCGATACCCTGACCTCGGCACGTGGCTCGTCGGGCAGGAAACCGCTCATGCGTGGCGCAGACCCCGCTCGATCATCTCATAGGCGGCATTGATCGCCGCCACCCTGGTCGTTGCGATCTTGATGAATTCCTGCGGCAGGCCGCGCGCGATCAGCCGGTCCGGATGATTGTCGGAAACCAGCTTTCGATAGCGCTTCCTGACCTCTTCGAACGGCTTACCGCGCTCGATGCCGAGCACGACATAGGGATCCCCGGCGCCCAGATTGACGTGCCGCGCCATGATGCTTTCGTAATGTGTCTCATCAATGCGGAAAATCTCGGCGATGCGGTGCAGGAAGAGGCCTTCGCGCTCATGCACCAGCCCGTCGGCCTTGGCGATGTAAAACAAGCCCTCGAGTATGTCTTCCAACATCGCGCAGTTGGAATGCCCCGAACCGCACATCTGCGCCATCCGCTCGGCATAGATTTCGAAGCCGGCCACGTCGCGCTGGGCGAGATCGAACAGCCGCGCCACATTGCGCGTCTCCTTTGGCGGCACGTCGAAAATCTGCTGGAAGGCGCGCACCTCGTCCTGGGTGACGATGCCATCGGCCTTGGCCATCTTGGCCGACAACGCGATCATCGCCACTGAGAAGGCGACACGCCGGCGCAGATCCGCATCGCCCGAAAAAACCGTGCGCACTGCCTCGACGACGTCGGCAACACCCGACGAGGTTGAAGATGAAACGCGGGTGATGAACTCGCCGAGGCGATCCCAAATGGACATAGCCTGCTTCTTAGTGCCACCGCCCCTTGCTATCAAGCCGGGACAGTGCCGCAGGCTCCGCACGACAATCGGCCCGACTTTGGCGCGGGATGTGGCCGCGGCAGTCGGATTAACGAGAAAGGCCGATACCAGACGGCCTTTCTCAGCCTTCACGCGAAAGTACCGCGTTCCCGACTACTGCGCGGGCGCAGGAGCTGGCTTTGCCGGAGCCGGCTCGGCAGGCTTCTCGGGTGTGATGCTCTTCGTAGTCGAGTTGTCGGTAGCCGGAGGCGTCGCAGCCGGCGGCGTAGCCGGCTTCATCGGCTGTTCGGCCGGCGGTGGGGTGCTCTGGGTAGTGGTGTTATCCGTGCCGTTGTCACTGCAGGCGGCAACGCCAAGCAAGGCCAAAGCGGAAACGGACGCAAGAATGAGCTTTTTCATATTATCTCTCCTTCGATATACGCTCACGTTGCCGTGAACGGTCGAAAGGAAATGCATCAGATAGCCATGAGTTTCGTAACGTTGCGTTTCCGCATGTAACATCGTCTGGTCCATTTGCGATTGCCGGTCGAACGATGGCGAACTAACAGAATGTGCTGAACCACAGATCGAACAGAAAAGTACCAGGGCTGTCATGACCGAAAAATGGGATTTCTGGATCGACCGCGGCGGCACATTCACCGACGTCATCGGCAAGGATCCGGAGGGCGGGCTGCATCCCCGCAAGCTTCTCTCCGAAAATCCCGAGGCCTATGCCGATGCCGCCATCCAGGGCATTCGCGGCCTTCTCGGTCTATCCTCCGGCGATGCCATCCCGCCCGGCCTGATCGGCGACGTCAAGATGGGCACCACGGTCGCCACCAATGCGCTGCTGGAGCGCAAGGGCGACCGCGTGCTTTTGCTCATCACCAAGGGTTTTCGCGATGCGCTGAAGATCGCCTATCAGGCGCGCCCGGACATCTTCGCCAAGGAGATCATCCTCCCCGAACAGCTCTACGAGCGCGTCATCGAGATCAACGAGCGCGTACGCGCTGATGGCCGCGTCGAACAATTGCTCGACATCGCCGCCTGCCGGCCGGCGATCGAACAGGCCAGGGCCGATGGCATCGATGCCGTGGCTATCGTCTTCATGCATGCGTGGAAATATCCCGACCACGAGAAGGCGGTGGCAAAGGTCTGCCGGAAACTGGGTTTCGCCCAAGTCTCGGTCAGCCATGAGGTCTCGCCGCTGATCAAGCTGGTCGGCCGCGGCGACACCACGGTGGTCGACGCCTATCTGTCGCCGATCCTGTCGAGATATGTGCAAAGGGTGGCGGGAGAGTTGGGCGTCCTCTCCCCCCTCGAGGGGGGTGAGGGGCGGTCGACCGAAGGTCGAGAAAAAGCCAACGATTTGGCTTTTTCAGCAACGAACGCCCGAAGCCATAGCGAAGGGCAGTCGGCAAAGCGGCCAGAGGGGGTCCTATCAGAAGGCACCGCCGATGCGTCGAACCCAGTCGAGCCGACCCCACCCGGCGGCTTTGCCGCCACCCTCCCCTCGAGGGGGAGGGAATCCCCTCGCCTCATGTTCATGATGTCCTCCGGCGGGCTGACCGCTGCCGACATGTTTCAGGGAAAGGACGCGCTGCTGTCGGGCCCAGCCGGCGGCGTCGTCGGCATGGTCGTGACGGCCAGGCTCGCCGGTTTCGGCAAAGTCATCGGCTTCGACATGGGCGGCACCTCCACCGATGTCGCCCATTATGACGGCGAATATGAGCGTGCCTTCGACACCGAGGTCGCTGGCGTGCGCATCCGCGCGCCGATGATGCGCATCCACACCGTCGCCGCCGGTGGCGGCTCGATCCTGCACTACGAGGCCGGCCGCTTCCGTGCCGGACCGGACTCGGCCGGCGCCAATCCCGGCCCGGCCGCCTACCGGCGCGGCGGGCCGCTCGCCGTCACCGACGCCAATGTCATGCTGGGCAAGCTGCAGCCCGATTTCTTCCCCGCTATTTTCGGGCCCGGCCAGGACCAGCCGCTCGATGTCGAGACCGTACGGGCAAAATTCGCAATGCTGGCAGCCGAAATTGGCGACGGCCGCACGCCCGAGGCTGTCGCCGAAGGGTTCGTCACCATCGCCGTTGAGAACATGGCGAACGCCATCAAGAAGATCTCCGTCCAGCGCGGCTACGACGTCACCGAATATCTCTTGAACTGCTTCGGTGGCGCCGGCGGCCAGCACGCTTGCCTGGTCGCTGACGCGCTCGGCATGGAGGCGGTATTGATCCATCCCTTCTCCGGCCTGCTGTCGGCTTACGGCATTGGCCTGTCTTCGGTTTTTGCCTCGCGCCAGCAGGCGCTGCTGAAGCCGCTTGCCGAAGAGTCCAGAACGGAGATCGGCAACCTTATTACCACCTTGAAAAAAGCCGTCATCGCCGAACTCGCAGCGCAAGGCATCGCCGAGGATGCGGTTGCCGCGAAGCCCGTGCTGCACATTCGTTATGACGGCACCGACACGACACTGCCGGTGAATTTCGAGGCAGACTCGATTTTCCAGGCCAAGCGCGATTTCGAAATCGCCCACAAGGCGCAGTTCGGTTTCGTCTATGATGACAAGCCGATGATCGTCGAGACCGTCGGCGTCGAAGGCGTCGACACCGGCGGCAATGGCCGCGACGAAACTGAATCGCAAACCGAAGACCTTGCCGTAAGCCCTTCGCAAACCCGCGAAATCTTCACCGAGGGAGAGTGGCGTGCTTCAGGCATCTTCCGCCGCGAGGCGCTGAGGCCGGGAAACACGGTTGCGGGTCCTGCCTTGATCATCGAGCCGAACCAGACGATCGTGATCGAGCCGGGCTGGCAGGCCGAAATCACCGCCAGGAACCATGTGCTCCTGCGCCGCGTCGAGAAAAAGCGCCGGCAGGCCGCACTCGGCACCGAGGCCGACCCGGTCATGCTGGAGGTCTTCAACAATCTGTTCATGTCGATTGCCGAACAGATGGGCGTGACGCTGCAGAACACCGCCTATTCGGTCAACATCAAGGAAAGGCTGGACTTCTCCTGCGCCGTCTTCGACCGCACCGGCGCGCTGGTTGCCAACGCGCCACATATGCCGGTGCATCTAGGCTCGATGGACCGTTCGGTCGAAACCATCATCCGGCTGAATTCCGGCGATATCCACCCCGGCGACGTCTTTGCGCTCAACGCCCCCTACAATGGCGGCACGCACCTGCCCGACATCACTGTTGTGACGCCGGTGTTTTCCCTCCCCCTTGAGGGGCGGGTGGCCGCGCAGCGGCCGGGCGGGGTCCTCTCAGAAGGGACCGCAAGAGAGTCGAGCACTGCCGCAACGACCCCCGCCGGCGGCTTCGCCGCCACCTCCCCCACAAGGGGGGAGGAAATCCTCTTCTGGGTCGCCTCGCGCGGCCACCACGCGGATATTGGCGGCACGGCACCCGGTTCGATGACGCCGCTTGCAACCACCGTCGACGAGGAAGGCGTGCTGTTCGACAATTTCCGCATCGTCGATCGCGGCCACTTCCGCGAGAAGGAGCTGGAAACGCTGCTCACCGACCACCGATACCCGGCCCGCAACCCGCACCAGAACATCGCCGACCTCAAGGCACAGATCGCCGCCAACGAGAAGGGCGTCGCCGAACTGCGCAAGATGGTCACGCATTTCGGCCTTGATGTCGTCGAGGCCTATATGGGCCATGTCCAGGACAATGCCGCCGAAAGCGTGCGCCGCGTGCTGGAGCGGCTGCCCGACAGTTCGCAGTACGAATACCCGACCGACACCGGCCAGATCATCAAGGTCAAGATCACGGTCGACCGGCAAAAGCGCGAGGCGACGGTCGACTTCACCGGCACATCGCCGGTCATGAAGAACAATTTCAATGCACCCGAGCCGGTCGCCCGCGCTGCCGTGCTCTACGCGTTCCGGGTCATGGTCGAGGACATGATCCCGATGAATGCCGGATGCCTGCGGCCAATCAACATCGTCATTCCCGACGGCTGCATGCTCAAACCCGCCTACCCCGCCGCTGTCGTCGCCGGCAATGTCGAGACCTCGCAGCACGTCACCAACGCGCTGTTCGGCGCCATGGGCGCCATGGCCAACGCGCAAGGCACGATGAACAACCTGACCTTCGGCAACAAGACGTACCAATATTACGAGACGATCTGTTCCGGCTCGCCGGCCGGCCAGATGAACTCCGGCCGCGGCTTTGCCGGCACCTCAGGCGTCCACACCCACATGACCAATTCGCGCCTCACCGATCCGGAAGTGCTGGAGCTGCGCTTTCCCGTGCTGCTCGAGGATTTTCACATTCGGGAAGGTTCCGGCGGCAAGGGTAAATGGAGCGCCGGCGACGGCACCAAACGCACCATCCGCTTCCTCGAAAAGATGGAATGCGCGATCCTGTCCTCGCACCGCAACCGCCCGCCGCAAGGCCTGGACGGCGGCGGCGATGGCGAGGTCGGCTCGACCAAGATCCGCCGCAAGGACGGAACCATTGAAGTCCTCAAGGCCTGCGACCAGACGGTGCTTCAGCCGGGCGAGGCCGTCATTCTGGCGACGCCGACGCCGGGCGGATTCGGCAAGCCGTAAGGAAGCATCGAGAATTCGCTGCGGCGAGTCAGGTGACGTGGCTTTCGAGAACCGGAGCGGAGCGGACATTTGAGTCCGTGAGCACCGGAAGCGGAGAAAGCCGCGCCAGATGACCGCCGCAGTAGAATTATCGATGCTTCCGACTGTCACCGGCCTGTCATGACCCTGCGCTACCCGCTTGCGGCAAAGCAAATGGGGAATCATCTTTGCCATGACGGACGTCTCCGCAGATCTGGTCTTTCGCCGCGGCAAGGAAGTGGGAAAGGCCGTCTACCAGAACCGCCCACTGTCGAAGGCAGGCATTTCGGAGCGGCTGTTCGCCTTCCTGTTTTCCGGCCTCGTCTATCCGCAGATCTGGGAAGACCCCGACGTCGACATGGAGGCGATGCAGCTTGGCCGGGGTCACCGCGTCGTCACCATCGCCTCGGGCGGTTGCAATATCCTGGCCTACCTCACCCGTTCGCCGGCACGGATCGATGCCGTAGATCTCAATGCCGCCCATGTCGCGTTGAATCGCATGAAGCTGGAGGCGGTGCGCCAGCTGCCTTCGCAAGGCGACCTGTTCCGCTTCTTCGGCGCCGCCGACACCAGCCACAATTCGGAAGCCTACGACCGCTTCATCGCGCCGTATCTCGACCCGGTCAGCCGTCACTATTGGGAGCGCCGCAACTGGCGCGGCATCAGGCGCATCGCCGTCTTCGATCGCAATTTTTACCAGACCGGCCTGCTTGGCCTGTTCATCGCCATGGGCCATCGCACGGCAAAGTTCTTCGGCGTCGACCCAGCCGGCATCATGCAGGCTCGCAACCCAGGCGAGCAGCGTCGTTTCTTCCAAGAGGAGTTGGCGCCGGTCTTCGACAAGAAGCTTTTGAAATGGGCGACATCTCGCAAGGCCTCGCTGTTCGGCCTCGGCATTCCGCCGGCGCAGTACGATTCGCTGATCACCTCGGGCGACGGCACCATGGCCAGCGTGCTGAAGGCCCGGCTGGAAAAGCTCGCTTGCGATTTTCCGCTGGAGAACAACTACTTCGCCTGGCAGGCCTTCGCGCGGCGCTATCCGAACCCCGGCGAGGCCGCCCTGCCCGCCTATTTGGAAAGGCAGAACTACGAGACCATCCGCAGCAATGTCGACCGCGTCGCCATTCACCATGCCAATCTGATCGAATTCCTCGCCGGCAAGGATGCCGGCGCGGTCGACCGCTTTGTCCTGCTCGATGCACAGGACTGGATGACCGATGAACAGCTCAACGCGCTGTGGGCGGAAATCACCCGCACCGCATCGGCCGGCGCCCGCGTCATCTTCCGTACCGCCGCCGAGCCCAGCCTGTTGCCGGGCCGCGTCTCCAGCTCGCTGCTCGACCAGTGGGTCTATCAGGATGAAGCATCGCGCGAATTCTCGACTCGCGACCGCTCGGCTATCTATGGCGGCTTCCACCTCTATGTGAAGAGTGCAGCGTGAGCATGACCGAACTGCCGGCCAGCCCGGAATTCAAGGCAAACCATGCCGAATTGATGGACGGCGTCTACCGCTGGCAGCGCCACGTCTACGACCTGACCCGCAAATACTACCTGCTCGGCCGCGACCGGCTGATAGCGGAGCTTGATGTGCCCGCCGGCGGCAACGTGCTTGAGCTCGGCTGCGGCACCGGCCGCAACATCATCCTCGCCGCTCGCAGATACCCGGAAGCGCGCTTCTTCGGCCTCGACATCTCGGCCGAAATGCTGGAGACGGCCGGCGCCGCGATGACGCGCGAAGGCCTGTCCGGCCGGGTCATGCTGGCAAGGGGCGACGCCACAGATTTCGATGCCGATGCACTCTTCGGTGTCGAACGCTTCGATCGTATCTTCGTGTCCTACTCACTGTCGATGATCCCCGGCTGGGAAAAAACGGTATCGGCAGCGCTTGCCGCGCTGTCACCGAACAGTTCGCTGCACGTCGTCGATTTCGGCCAGCAGGAAGGCCTGCCGCGCTGGTTTCGCGCGCTGCTGCGCGGCTGGCTCAGAAAGTTCCATGTCGCGCCGCGTGAATCGCTGCGCGAGGTTCTGGAATCGGAATCTCGGCGAACCGGCGCAAGCTTCCGTTTCCGCACGCTTTATCGCGGCTATGCCTGGCTGGCCGTGATCGGGCAGCCAAAGGGCTAATGCAACGCCTTCACCAGCGCGCCCACCATCGTCTGCGGCCGGTAGCCGAGTTTGGCCGGGGTCAGGCCTAGCCGCACCACCACCAACAGCTCGGATGGGATGACGGCGACCGTCTGCCCGTCATGGCCTTCCATCCAGTACGTGTCCTTTGGCAGGCCTGCGGCGACGCCCGCGCCCGGGTTTTCCTCATCGCCCGGAGCCTCTATCCACAGCTGGCCCTTGCCGTAGACTTTCGATGCGGCTGCCGGCTCCCGCATCCAGTCGACGAAGCCGGCCGGCAGGATTTGGCTGCCGTTCCACACCCCGCTTTGCAGCAGGAACTGACCGAAGCGCGCCCAGTCATGCGCGGTTGCGTAGAGATAGGACGAGCCGACGAAGGTGCCCTGCTCGTCCGTTTCCAGCACCGCGCTGTGCATGCCGAGCGGCTCGAACAGCGCCGTGCGCGGCCACGTCAGCGCCTTGGCCTTGTCGCCGATCGCGTCCTGCCAGAGGCGCGACAGCATCACCGCAGTGCCGCTCGAATAGGAAAACAATTTGCCGACCTCGGCCGCCAGCGGCTTTGATTCGGCAAAGCGCGCCATGTCGGGCTCCAGATAGAGCATGCGCGTGACGTCGGCGACGTCGCCATAATCCTCATTGAACTCCAGCCCGCTCGACATCGCCATCATGTCGGCAAGGCTGATTGCACTGCGGCCGTCCGCCTTCCACGCCCCGAACAGTCCCTTGTCGGTGAAGGTCATCTTGCCGTCCTTGACCAACGTGCCGACAATGGCGGCATTCACCGTCTTGGTCATCGACCAGCCGAGCAACGGCGTCTTTGCCGAAAAACCCGCGCCATAGCGCTCGGCGATGACACGACCGTTCTTGACCACTACCACCGCGCGCAACCCAGGACCGGTCAGTGCCGCATCGTCCAGCAACTTGGCAATCAGCGGGTCCTGTGATGCCTCGATCCGCTCACCTTCCGGCCACAGCGCATCTTGGCTGACCTCCGAGGGGCCCGCATGGATTGCCGTCCGCCGCACCTTGCCGACGTCGCCGTCGGGGACCGAAGCGCAGCCCAGCCCATCACGGGCGACGGCGACGCTCTTGCCGAGGAAACCAAGCAAGCCCGCGGAGACCGTCCCCCTGTTCTTATCCACCGAGACCCGCATCAACCGCAGCAGCGGGTGCCCCGGCGCCTGCACGTCGACGGCCAGCACCTCATTCGCGTTGCGTCCGGCGATAAAGACGTTCGAACAGACGATCTTGGCCGAGTAGCCCGAGCCGACGCGGATCAATTCCGGCGGCGCGATATAAAGCCAGGCAAAAAGCGCGGCGATTGCCAGCACGATCAGGCCAAGCAGCCATTTGACGATCTTGACGACGATCCGCATTTCTTTTCTTTCTTCCCAGGCCTCGCCGGACCCTTGTGTCATCGATTTGCCGCCATTGCTTTCGCAAATCATGGGGCTTGTCGAGCGCCGTCAACGGATTATCAACCATGATCGGCGATCAAAGGATAGGTTGGGGCGATGCTGTGGGGCGATCGCTCGGAGAGGCCAGTCGAGGGGGCCACCCGCAACAAAACCCATCAGCGACCGGCTGAATCCGGCTCGGGAGTTGCGATGCGCCGTCTTGCGGTCCTTTTCGTGCTGACACTGCTTGGCGCCTGTTCGACCGTTGACGACCTCTCGCCGCTGTCGCCGTCCGCGTCGAACAGCCAGGCGGTCGCCGTGCGCGCGCCGCGCTTTGCCGATTCCAAGCCGCATGAATGGGAAAGCGGCGCGCCGTGGAGCTACGCTGTCCACGGCACCGATGTCTCCAAATACCAGACCTCGGTCGACTGGCCAGCGGCCAGGGCCAGCGGTATCTCCTTCGCCTTCATCAAGGCGACCGAGGGCGGCGACCGTTTCGACGACTATTTCAACGAGCATTGGGCGCGCACGAAGGCCAACGGGATTCCGCGCGCGGCGTATCATTTTTACTATTTCTGCACCCCGGCTGCCGTGCAGGCGCGCTGGTTCATCCGCAACGTCCCTGTCGATCGCTCGGCAATGCCACCGGTCCTCGACATGGAATGGAACCCGCAATCGCCGACCTGCAAGCTGCGTCCCGACGCGGCCACGGTGCGCGCGGAGATGACCACCTTCCTCGAAATCGTCGAACGGCACTACGGCAAGAAGCCGATCATCTACACCTCGGTCGACTTCTTCGACGACAACGAACTGGCGAGCTTCGGCGGGTATCCCTACTGGCTGCGCTCCGTCGCCGGCCATCCGCGCGAGAAGTATGGCAGCCACCCTTTCACCTTCTGGCAATACACTGGAACCGGCATCGTTCCGGGCATGACCGGCAAGTCCGACATCAACGTCTTCAACGGCAGCGAAGCCGCCTGGAACAAGTGGCTGCGGCAGAACACCCGCTGACATCGTGACAAAGGCGGCGAAGCCTCGGGAATAAGGTCTGCGGCAGAACAACCGTTGACATCGGTGCTGCCGCCTGCTTTTCGACACAGGCAGCGGTAAGAGTGCAACCGCAGGCAATTCAGGGCGTTGGGCTTCCCGGCGAAGCGCGACAAATGCCCCCGTTCGTTTCGAGAGGAAACTGATGCGACTGCGTTCTCAAGCCCTCGCGGCGCTGTTCCTGTGCGCCTCGGCCTTGCCGGCGATGGCGCAGGAATGCGGCGGCGACTTCGAAGCCTGGAAGCAGGGCGTCGCAGCGGAAGCTAAGGCGGCTGGCGTTGGCCCAGTCGGTCTCGACGCGCTGGAGGCCGCAGCCATTGACGAGAAGGTTCTCGCACGTGACCGCGCCCAAGGCGTCTTCACCCAGACCTTCATCGAATTCTCCGACCGCATGATCTCGGCCTACCGGCTGAAGCAAGGTGCGGCGAATCTGACGAAATACGCCGATGTCTTCGCCCGCGCCGATCGGCAGTTCGGCGTCCAGGCGCCGATCATCGCCGCGTTCTGGGCGCTGGAAACCGATTTCGGCGCCGTACAGGGCGATTTCCACACGTTGAGCGCCTTGGTGACGCTTTCCCATGATTGCCGCCGCCCGCAACTGTTCCGGCCT
Source organism: Mesorhizobium sp. M0830 (assembly GCF_040319965.1). Taxonomy (NCBI): domain Bacteria; kingdom Pseudomonadati; phylum Pseudomonadota; class Alphaproteobacteria; order Hyphomicrobiales; family Phyllobacteriaceae; genus Mesorhizobium; species Mesorhizobium sp. M0830. Next base: position 48,635 of record NZ_JAMYOR010000009.1, read on the forward strand.
CAGTTGATGCCGCTTCTGCAATTGATCGATCGCGGCGTGGTGCCGGCCGACGTCAAGGGTGCCTGGGCCGGCGAGATCGGCCAGACGCAGATCCTGCCGTCCGATTATCTGGTGCGCGGGGTCGATGGCGATGGCGATGGCAAGGTCGACCTGCGCGGCAGCGTGCCGGACGTGATCATGACCACCGCCAACAAGGTGCTGTCGCGTGGCTGGAAACGCGACGAGCCCTGGATCCAGGAAGTCCGCGTGCCCGAAGACATGCCGTGGGACCAGACCGGTCGCACCAACAAGCTGCCCCTATCGCAATGGGCACAATGGGGCGTCACCAACCCCGACGGCACGCCGCTGATCGACAACGGCCTCAAGGCCGGCCTTGCGCTGCCCATGGGCCGCAAAGGCCCCGCCTTCCTCGCCTATGACAATTTCGACGTCTATCTCGAGTGGAACCAGTCCTTCACCTACGCGCTGACCGCGGCCAATCTCGCCGCCCGGTTGGCGGGAGCAAAACAGTTCGACGCGCGCAATCCCGAGACCGGTCTCGAGAGCGAGCAAATGAAGGCTTTGCAGACAAAGCTCGAAGCCAGGGGCTACGACGTCGGCACGGTCGACGGCATCCTCGGCACCAACACCCGCGAGGCGATCCGCAAGGAGCAGATGCGGCTAGGTTTGCCGGTGGATGGCTGGCCGACGCCGGAGCTATTGGCAAAGCTTTAGCGAATAGCGAATAGCGAATAGCGAATAGCGAATAGAAGGTAGTCCTTCCTTGCTGCCGTCTCAGCAAATCTTCCCTATTCGCTACTGGCTATTCGCTATCCCGCCATCGTCTCCAAGCTGGCAAACCCCTGTGGCACGTCGCCCTCGTCGAAGGGCGTCGTGACCTCGACGAAGGTGTCGGGATAAAAGCCGTTGAAGCGGGTCCTTAGCGACAGCGAATAGGCGCCGATGTGGCCGATTTCGATCCAGTCGCCAGTGTCGACGGTTTCCGGCAGCCAGAACGGCCGCGACAGGATGTCGACGGAATCGCAGGTCGCGCCGCAGACCTTGAAAGGCACGATGCTCTTTTCCTCGCCATTGCGCGAGCGGATCGCCGGATCGGGAATGAAGCGCGCCGGCAGCGTGATCTTGCCGGTCCATGAATCCGACAGCGATGCCCAGATGCCGTCATTGATGTAGAGCCGCTTGCCCTTGCGCAGCAGCACCCGCACGATCAGCGACAGGCAGCGCGCCACGATCACGCGGCCGGGCTCGGCCACCAGCGGCATCTGGTCGAACTGGTATTCCTTCAGGTCGCCGGACAGCCGCGACATAATCTGGCCGAGCGACGGCATCTCGATCTGCTTGCGGTTGGGATCATGGCCGTATTCGGCGGGAAAACCGCCACCGACATCGAGCCCGCCAATATCGAAGGTCAGCCGGTTGCGCACCCAGTCGGCCGACGCAAGCGCCCGCTCATAGGTGTCGGGATCCTCGATCTGGCTGCCGACATGGAAACACAGGCCGACCTTGTAGCCGGTACGGTTCAGCCGCTCGGCGAGTTCGATGGCATAGGCCGGCCCGGCGCCGAACTTCTTCGACAGTTCGTAGGCGGCATGCCCTTTGGTCTGCACCCGCACGAAGACACTGATCGAGCTCGGATCGACGTCGAGCGCCCGCACCACGCGGGTCAGTTTGGTGATCTCGTCCTCATGGTCGAGCGAAATGACGCGGATGCCGTACTTCTCCAGCGCCAGCTTGATGTCCGACTGTGCCTTGACCGGGTGCATGTAGAGCATCTCGGCATCGGCAGAGACCGCGCGCACGGCGGCGAACTCGCCCGGCGAAGCCACATCGAAAGCCTTCACGCCGGCCTCGACCAGGGTCTTCAGCACGATCTGCTCGCCATTGGTCTTGACCGCATAAGCGGTCTTGCCGGGGAACATGCCCATGAACTGTTTGGCATCGGCCATAAGCACTTGCGGGCGGAAGCAATAGACCGGATCGTCGGGACGAAGCGCCAGTGCCGCCTCGCGGGCATTTTCGAATCGCTGCATCGACGAATCCTTGACCTAGCCTGCGCACAATTAATCCAAGCTAGCGGCTAATGAAAACAATTCTGTGTCTCGCGGCGCTGACGCGGCGGCGCTAGGTCTTGGCGCGTGAAGGCTTGCCATCAATCAGGTTTCGGGTGGCCCTTGTGGCCGGATCCGATATGCGTTTCGCCTGACCGACTGGCATTCAGGCCGTCTGGGGGGAGAACGATCACATGGCGATAGCCGGGGCGACTGCACCACGCGGGCCGATGGTGCTCAAGGATTGGGGCCAGCTCCTGCTGCTCGGTGCAATCTGGGGCGGCTCGTTCTTCTTCGCCCGCATCGCTGTGGCGGAACTCCATCCACTGGTGCTGGTGCTGTTTCGTGTCGCCATCGCGGCGGTCGCGCTGCATACCTATCTCCGCCTGCGTGGCCCCTCCTTCCGACTCGCGCTTCCGCATGCCGGCCTGTTCTTCCTGCTGGCACTCACCAACAACGTCGTCCCCTTCTCGCTGATCTTCGCCGGCCAGACGGAGCTTGGCGCCGGCGTTGCCTCGGTGCTCAACGCGACGACGCCGTTCTGGACTTTGATCCTCGCCAATGCGCTGACATCGGACGAAAAGCTTTCCTGGAACAAGCTCGCCGGCATTGCGCTCGGCATCGCCGGCACGGCTGTGATGATCGGCCCCGGACTGCTTGCCGGGCTCGGCGGCCCGGTCTGGGCCAAATTCGCGCTGATCGGCGCTTCGCTGTCCTACGGCATTGCCCTGATGGTCGCCCGCCGCTTCAAGGGCGTGCCCTCGCCGGTCATCGCCACCGGGCAATTGACCGCCTCGACCATCATCATGATTCCGATCGTTCTCTTCACCTATGGTCCAGCAGGCCTGTTCTCGGCCTCACCGCCGGTCTGGGCCGCGGTGCTGGCGCTGGCGCTCTTGTCCACCGCCTTCGCCTACATCCTCTATTTCAACCTTGTTGCCTCCGCCGGCGCCACCAACGCGTCGCTGGTCACGCTCATCGTGCCGGCCAGCGCCATGCTGCTCGGCTTCCTGTTCCTCGGCGAGCGGCTCGAATTGTTCGAAGTCGTCGGCGTGGTGCTGATCGCCCTTGGCCTCGTCACCATCGACGGACGACTGTTCGCAAGACGTTAGCCGTGCGTCCAACTGGACGCGCCGTAGCGTGAAAGCCGATTCGACTTTCGCGGGGGTGGCGCTGCCATGACACGACAGAGACACATCACCGCCATAATTTATTCACAGGTCTGAGGCCGGTTTTTGCCTAGGAGTTTCAACGCCTAACGGCAAAAGACGGGTCGCGAATTTCACAATCACGTCGCAATGCAGCATATTTTCCGCTTGCCTGTGGCACAAATGAAACTAGACTCCTGGACATAGCTCTTTAAGAGGAGGCTATGTCATGGGACTTACGAGGCCTATCAACGCATTGATGATCTGTGCTGCGTTCGCCTTTATCGGAGCCCTCATTATGGGTTTCCTTCCCTGACCGCCAAAGCGGGGAAGACCAGCACCCAAATAGTCCAACCAATTCAAAAGGCCGGGTTTTTCCCGGCCTTTTGTTGTTGAGCCTGGCTCATGCAGCGGCTGATCCGGCGGCCGCCGCCTCATGCGAGCGGATGCCGATCATATGGCAGATGGCAAAGACCAGATCGGCCCGGTTCATCGTATAGAAGTGGAAATCGCCGACGCCGCGCTCGACCAGATCCATGACCTGTTCGGCCGCCACCGCCGATGCCACCAGCGCATGCGTCTGCGGGTCCCGGTCGAGGCCCTCGAACCGTTCCGCCAGCCAGCCGGGCACATGCGCGCCCGCCCTCGCGGAAAAGTTCGCGACCTGCTTGAAACTGTGAACCGGCTGGATGCCCGGCACGATGGGGATGTAGATGCCGGCGCGGCGGACGCGCTCGACATAGCGCTCGTAGAGATCATTATCGAAGAAGAACTGGGTGATCGCCCGCGTCGCGCCATTGTCGACCTTGCGTTTCAGCATCTCGATGTCGGTGGCGAAATCGGGGCTTTGCGGATGCTTCTCCGGGTAAGCCGCGACGGAGATGTCGAAATCTGCGATCGACTTCAGCCCGGCGACCAGCTCCGCGCCATTCTCGTAGCCACCGGGATGCGGGCGATAGGGTTCGCCGACGCCGGAGGCCGGGTCGCCGCGCAGCGCCACGAACCGGTTGATGCCGATCGACTTGTAGTCCTGGATGACCGCGTCGACCTCGTCGCGCGTTGCACCGACGCAGGTCAGATGCGCCGCGGCAGGAATATCGGTTTCGGTCAGGATGCGCTTTACGGTGCGGGCGGTGCGCTCACGTGTCGAACCGCCGGCGCCGTAGGTCACCGAAACGAATTTCGGCTTCAGCGGCTCCAGCCTTGTGACTGTGTCCCAAAGCCTGGCCTCCATATCGTCGGTCTTCGGCGGAAAGAATTCGAAGGAAACCCTGACCTTGTCGCCAATATCCGGGCGGCGGGAAAAGCGGAACTGGTTCATCAGGCGGTTTCCCTTATCTGCTTGCTGTCGTTGGAAGGATCGGCGATCAGCAGCCGCCGGTCGCGGCCAAGCCAGAGTTTCACGGTGAGCCTGGCCTCGTTACCGCCGCGCGGCTCGAACTCCTGGGCATCTTCGAGATCGAGCCCGGCTTCCGCAAACCAATCGATGATCTGCCGGTCGGAAAAGCCGAGCCGCACATGCGCATGCTCGTCGCGCAGGAATTCCAGCGTGTGCGGCGCGAAGTCGACGATGACCAGGCGCCCGGCCGGGCGCAAAAGCCGCGCCGCCTCATGGATGGCGCGGGCGGGATCGTCGAGATAATGCAGCACCTGGTGCATGGTGACGAGATCGAAGGCGTCGCGCTCAACCGGCGGCGCGAAGATATCACCCTGCCGCACCTGCGCGTTTGAAACGCCGGCCTTGTCGAGATTGGCCCGTGCCACGGTCAGCATTTCGCGCGACATGTCGATGCCGACGCCGCGCCGGTAGAGTGGCGAGAAGATTTCAAGCAGCCGCCCGGTGCCGGTGCCGAGATCGAGCATCGACTGGAACGGCCGCTTGCCGACCAGCTTCAGCATGGCGGCTTCGACGGCGCGATCCGGCACGTGCAGCGAACGGATATGGTCCCAGCTCGCCGCGTTCATGGAAAAATACTGGACCGCCCGGTCCTGCCGCTTGCGCTTGACCGAGGCCAGCCGTTCGAGGTCGCGTTCAACCTGCGGATCGGCACCCCGAATGCCCGAAACCAGCCCCATGACGAAGTCACGTGCGGAATCCGTGTCCGACAGGCGGAAGAAGGCCCATGACCCTTCCTGATAGCGGCCGATCAGCCCGGCCTCCAGCAAGAGCTTCAGGTGCCGCGAAACGCGCGGCTGCGACTGGCCGAGAATTTCGGTAAGATCGGAAACGGTGAGGTCGCCGCGCGACAACAGTGCCAGTATGCGCAAGCGGCTGGATTCGGCCGCCGCTTTCAACGTATCCACCATGGTGTCGAGCGAGACATGCATCAGCGTATTCTCTTTGAAAAGATATAAACATATGTTTATGTCGATTTTCAAAACCTTGCAAGCGCTATGTCGCTGCCGGACAAGAAAATGCCGCATGCGTGATTCTCGATGCATGTCGCCTAAAAGTATGTCGCCGTTTTGAGATAACGGCATGCACCAACAAAAAGATGAGCAGAATGACCGGATCGCGCGAGATGTTCGAGGAACGCGAAGGCGAGCGTAGGCTGGAAAGCGATCCGGCATCGATGCCGCCGGATGGCGGTATCGTGTTCATCGGCCGCATCGCTTCGCCATGGGCGACGAGGAAAACCTGCCCGAAGAACATGCGTGCCGCGCGCGAAACCGGACAGCCTGCGGTGCTGACCATCGACGCGCCCTATCGCGAGGGCCTGCAAGGGCTGGAGCGCGCCAGCCACGTCATCATCCTGTCCTGGCTGCATCACGCGCCGAGAGACCTGATCGTGCAGAAACCGCGCCATGCGGCTGAAGCGAAAGGCGTATTTTCGCTGCGCTCCCCGGCCCGCCCTAACCCCATCGGGCTGCATGTGGCCAGGCTGGTGGGGCTCGACCAAGACACCGGCCGCATCGATCTCGACGCCATCGATGCGCTCGACGGTACGCCGGTCATCGACCTGAAACCTTATTTCGCCTCGACCGACGCTTTTGCGGAGGCGATCATCGAAGGGCGCGAGCCTGATCGGATCCGGCCATGACGGCGCCGACTGGCCGCCGCCGCGCCATCGCCAAGGCGCTGACGGCACTTCTACCGCTGGCGCCCTATGCCGATATGGAGAAGATCCGCACCGACGCCGGTGCGGTCCACATGAAAACCTTGCCGCCGGGCATCGCCGTATGGCTGGCGACGATTGCCCATATCCGCCACATGCACACCGACTACGAGAAACTGCTGGCCGAAGGTTACGATCGCGACTCGGCGCGTTTCTTCGTCATCGAGCAGACCAACATCGTGCTCACCCGCTGGCGCGCGACACGTCTGCTCGATGCCGATGACGAGGAGGATTGAACGCAGTCATTTCCGCGCGAGCAGGGCGACGGCAGAACCGGAATGGTAGTGCAATTCCAATCCAATGTATCGGTCAGACCATCATAGAGGCCGAACAGCGCCGAGCGGGTGGCTCTATGCCTTCTGCCCAGCACCGCTAGCCTGCTGACCTCGCCTTGCGCGACAGGAGGTTCCAATGAGGCAGACGATGAACGAGAAACAACTGCCCGTGGTTGGCGACCACCATCTCGACCCACATTCCTACCCCGAGGGCGTCGCTTTCCTTGACGGCCAATACCTGCCGATGTCGCAAGCCAAGATCTCGGTGCTGGACTGGGGCTTTCTGCATTCCGACGCCACTTATGACACCGTGCATGTCTGGAACGGCCGCTTCTTCCGCCTCGACCTGCATCTGGACCGCTTCTTCGGCGGGCTGGAAAAGCTGCGCATGACGATCCCGTTCGACCGCGAGGGGGTGACCGAAATCCTGCACAATTGCGTGGCGCTGTCCGGCCATCGCGCCGCCTATGTCGAAATGCTGTGCACGCGCGGCGCCTCGCCGACCTTCGGCCGCGACCCGCGCCAGGCGATCAATCGGTTCATGGCGTTCGCCGTGCCATTCGGTTCGGTTGCCAATGCCGAGCAGTTGCAGCGCGGCCTGCGCGTCGCCATCAGCGACAAGGTGCGCATTCCGCCGGCTTCGCTCGACCCGACGATCAAGAACTACCATTGGCTCGATCTGGTGCGCGGCCTCTACGATGCCTATGACCGCGGCGCCGAGACGGCGCTGATTCTCGACTTCAACGGCAATGTCGCCGAAGGCCCGGGCTTCAACGTCTTCTGCGTCAAGGATGGCAAACTGTCGACGCCTTCCATTGGCGTGCTGCCCGGCATCACAAGACGCACCGTCTTCGATCTCTGCATCGAACAAGGTCTTGCGGCCGCCGCCACCGATGTCAGCGTCGCCGCATTACGTGACGCCGACGAGGTTTTCATCACCTCCACCGCCGGCGGCATCATGCCGGTGACGGAGATCGACGGCGTCCGGATCGCTGACGGCAAGGTCGGCGCGATCACCAGCCGGCTGATGGGACTTTACTGGGAGAAGCACGACGACCCGGCATGGTCGAGCCCTGTGAACTATCCCTGATCGACCGGCGTCCTGTAAAAAAGATTCGCCTCGGCCTCTGGAAAATCAGGGGATAGACCGTATATGCCAAAAAGCGGAGTAGCCTCCGTTTCCACCGAAATCACGCCCGCAGGGGCAAGGACTCCACACTATGACAAACAAGGTTTGGTTCATCACCGGATCGTCGAAGGGCTTTGGCCGCGTCTGGGCCGAGGCAGCACTAGCGCGTGGCGACCGCGTTGCCGCGACCGCCCGCGATGCCGGCACGCTCGCCGATCTCGTCGAGAAGTACGGCGACAACATTGCCGCGATGAAGCTCGACGTCACCAACAAGAAAGCCGTCGATGCCGCTGTCGCCGAGGCGCACAGGCGCTTTGGCCGGCTCGACGTCGTCATCAACAATGCAGGCTATGGCCATTTCGGCGCCATCGAAGAAGTCAGCGAGCAGGAAGCCCGAGACCAGATCGAAACCAATGTCTTCGGCGCGCTCTGGGTCACCCAGGCAGCGCTGCCGATCATGCGGGCGCAGCGGTCCGGCCACATCATCCAGATCTCGTCGATCGGCGGCGTCAACGCCTTTGCCTTGCTCGGCCTCTACCACGCCTCGAAATGGGCGCTGGAAGCCTTCAGCCAGTCGCTGAGCATCGAGGTCACGGAATTCGGTATCCATGTCACGCTGGTCGAACCCGGCGGTTTCTCCACCGATTGGGCCGGCCCGTCGGCAAAGGTCTCCCAACCGATCGAGGCCTATGCGCCCGCCCGCGCCAAGATGGCAGAGCGCCGCGCCAATTCGGTCGCCGGCGATCCCGAGGCCACCGGGTCGGCCATGCTGGCCGTTGTCGACGCCGCCGAGCCGCCGCTCAGGGTATTCTTCGGCGACGGCGGCCTGCCGATGATCAAACAGGAATACGCAAACCGCATCGCCACCTGGGAAAAGTGGGACCACGTTTCCATCATGGCGCAAGGCGAGAAGAAGAACCGCAAGGGCTGAAGCCCAGCGCTTTTGCTACGCCGCTCCATGGGCGGCGTAGCCTGCTCTCAGGCTTGATAGATCCACTGTTCCGGCACACGCACCGAGATTTCTTCGCCGGCCTTGACCGTTCCCGGCTTCTCGACCCAGGCGACGACGCCACGCAGCCGCTTTGCCGCTTTCGGGAACAACAGCGCACCGGCCTCGATATCGGCCATCCCTGCATGTTCGGCGATCGAACGGCCGGCGATTCGGCAAGGGCCGTTCTGCGCGTCGACCTTGATGGTCACGCCGCCCTTGAAGAACAACAGCGTGCCGGGCGGCAGCATTGAGAGGTTCGGCACTCCTTCGATCACCAGGTTGGCGCCGATCCACTCCGGCTTGATCTCGGTGAGATCCATCCGTTCCGCGACGATGGCGAGTTCATCCAATGCCACGATCGATATTTGCCGTTCGTTCCGCATTTCGGTGCCGCGCGGATACCAGGGCTCGCGTCCGCCCGACCGCCGCGTCGACCCGGCATGGAAATCGCCCGCTATACCGTCGAAACCCAGCCGCAATTCGTCCGCCAGGCGCGTCTGGAAATGATCCGATGGCGCCACGTAAAGTGCTGCCGCCTTGGCGACAAGCTTTCGCGCGGGGACGATTTCAACCGGCTTTTCAGCTTCGGGGAAGAGATCCAGCATGGCTTCATTCCTTGGATGATGCCGCTTGGTTTTGCCCTTCGGCTGGCAAGGCCGCAAGAGCGGTTTGGGCCAAATCGCGCAACTCTTCGACCGAAGCGCCGTCCCGAGCCTGGATCGACATGCCATTCATCACACCGGCAAGGTATTTGGCGAAGCCCTCGACCGAGAGGTTTTCCGGGAGGTCGCCCACTACCCTGCCCTTGGCCAGCCGGGCTGCAATCGCCGCTTCACTTGCCTTGCGATAGATCTTGAGTTCATCGGCGATGGCTTGCGCCTGCGGCGAGGCTGCCAACGCGCCGCTGACGAACAGACAGCCAGCAGGCTTGCCGGGCCTGGAATACGCCTCCGCCGCGCCGACCAGCAACCGCCGGATCGCTTCCCGCGTCGATACCGGCGCGCTCAGCGCTTCCAGCGCAAACCCAATCTCGGTTTCGTGGTAGCGCGTCAGTGCCTTGCGGAACAAGGTCTCCTTGTCGGTGAAGGCGTTGTAGATCTGCGGCGGCGTCAGGCCCATCGCCTCGCGCAGCATGGCCAGCGACGTCGCCTCATAGCCATGCTCCCAGAATAGATGCATCGCCGCATCCAGCGCCCGGTCGGGATCGAATGCGCGCGGCCGTCCGCCACGGGGCTTTTCCAAATCTTCCATATCGATCGATACGAAACCTGTTGACTCGCCTTCTTCTTGTAACGTAACAATTGATACGAAACATCGCAAGCCGGACGAATATCCGCCGGAAGCTATGCAAACCAGTGAACAGGAGAGAGCCAAATGCCAATCACCGTGACCGCGCCGGAAGGCGTACTGACCCCTGCGGGAGAACGCGAGATCCTGCCGCGTCTCAGCACCGCCCTCATCGAAGCCTCGGGCGCCACCGGCAATCCGTTCTTCACCGCGATCGTCGGCGGCACGGTCCATGTCCTGCCGCTTCATCGCATCTACGCCGGCGGCGTCAATTGCCCGGTCGTGATGGTCGAGCTGAAGCTGCCCAACATCGGCCTCGGTTCGATCGAAGCTCGAAATAGCTTCATCACCGCAGCCGCCGGGATCGTCGCCGAGCTTTGCGAGCCAAACCACCGGCCCGAAGACACCTGGATCAACATCGTCAACGCACCCGACGGCGGCTGGGGGATCGGTGACAGGCAATATACGGGCGAGGCGCTTATCACTGCCGCCACCGCCGCCGCGCACTGATCCGGCAAAAAGCAAACCCATGCGGCTCTCCCCTTCCCTGTTCTTCACCACCAATTGCGAACCGGCACTGACCTTCTACGAGCAGTGCGGCCTTGGCCGGGGGACGATCCTGCTGCGCTGGGGCGACAACGATATGCCGGTGCGAACCGAAGCCATGCGTGGAAAGGTGCTGCACGCGCGGTTCGAAGGCCCAGGCGTCCTGTTCCACGCTTCGGACAATGACGATGCGGAGCCAATGAAAGGCTCCGCCTTGATGCTGGAATTCGACGACCTGACCGCGATGCGCGGGCTTTTCAACCGCATGGGTGAGGCTGGCCGGATCACCGTCCCTCTGGCGAGGCAAGTTTGGGGAACCAGGTTCGGCATGCTGGTCGACGCCTTCGGCGTGCAGTGGATGTTTAACTGTCCCAATGAATGAGGTCCGCTGCGGGTCACGATCTTCTTACCTGAATCGAACCACTCCCACACAGCGCCGCATTGCCGCCGCGCTGTGCCGGCTACATGATGCCTCCGAACCATCGCGGAGGGTCTCATGCGTCCCGGGACGGCAATCACGCTTCTTTGGCTGATCTGGGTGGTGTCGTGGGCCGCTGCCGCCTTCTGGGCCGACAAAGCCTCGAAGCGTGCCGGCTTCCGGGCCGAGGCGCCTTACCGCGCGGCTCTGATGATCGGCACCATCCTGCTCTTCATTCCGGCGCATAACTATGTCGGCCGGCTTCGCCTGTGGTCCCCCAACCTTGCCGAAGCGTGGATTTGCGTCGCACTGATTGCCGTGGGCTTCGCCCTCTGCTGGTGGGCGCGCCTGCATCTCGGCCGCTTGTGGTCGGGTACCGTCACCGCCAAGGCCGGGCACCGTGTCGTCGACACCGGCCCGTACGGCCTCGTCCGCCATCCGATCTACACAGGACTGCTTTTGGCCATCCTTGCCACCATGGCGGCGAAAGGCACTGTCTGGGGTGTTGCCGGCGCCATCCTGCTGACCATCGGCATCGTCATGAAGGCAAAACTCGAGGAACGCTTCCTGCGCAGCGAGCTGGGCAGCGCGTATGACGACTACATCAGGCGGGTACCGATGCTGGTGCCGTTCGCACCGGTCTGACACGAATAGCTCTCTACAGCATCCTGAGAAGCGCGCCGCCTATCGAATACCCCGCGCCAAAAGCGCAGATCAGGCCGAAATCGCCAGGGTTCATGTCGGCGTGGTTCTCCGACAGTGCAACGATGGCGCCCGCGCCCGCCGTGTTGCCAAGCCGTTCAAGCACCATCGGCGCGCGGTCGTGATCGACCTCGTGGCCGAATGACAGTTTCAGGATCATGGCATTCATCCGCGCATTGGCCTGATGAAGCCAGAAGCGCCTCACTGCCTGTGGCATCAGGCCATGCTCGGCGAGGAATTCCACGATGAACTTCTGCCCGGCGACGGTGACTTCCTTGAACACCTTGTTACCGACCTGCTTGATCAGATTGCCTTCCAGGTTGATCATGTACGGATCGTCCTGGGCGGTGCGGGTGTGGTAGCCGAGATTGGTGCGGATGTTGTTCGACATCTGCGTCCAGATGCGTGTGTCGAGCACCTCGAAACGTCCAGGCCGCTTGTCGCCCTGAGCAAGTCCCTCCACCACCATCGACACCGAGGCATCGCCGAAGATGAAATGCGTCTGCCGGTCGCGGAAATTGAGATGGCCGGTGATGATTTCCGGCGTCGTCACCAGAATGCGCTTGTGCGCGCCCGAGCGCACCAAATTCACCGCCATGTGAAGGGCCGCCGCGGCGGACGAACAGCCAAGCCCCATGTCGAATCCGGCGCCCTTGGTGCCCAGCGCCTCCTGCATTTCGACGGCGATCGCCGGATAGGGCCGCTGGTGATGCGAGGCCGAGCAGATCACCAGGTCGATATCGGACGGTTCTAGGCCAGCATGGTCGAGAGCCTTCTTGGCCGAGGCGATACCGAACTCGGCTTCGAGCGACAACGCATCGTCGGGCCGTGCCGGAATGCGCGGCGCCATGCGGGTCGGATCGAGAATGCCCTCGCGCTCGATGACGTGACGGGTGCGCACGCCCGAAGCGTGGACAATGAAGTCACTGTCGGATTTCGGCAGCGGCGGCTCGCCGGTGCCCAGGCGGCGCGCATTCTCCATGTCGACCCAGGCATTGAAGCTGGCGACCAGTTCTTCATTGGTGATTGTGGCTTCAGGGATTTCAACGCCGATGCCGCTGATGATGACGCGATGCATATATCCAGTCCGTCCGGCGTTCCAGGCTTCATGTGGACGCCGGAATGCGCCGGCGCAACAGTTTTCTCACCGCGGCGGTTTACACCGGCTTAAACCAAAGGTTTAGGCCGACTTAAGCCAATCCTCACCAAGCGCACATCTTGGTGTTGGTCTGCGGGTTGTTCCAGCAGGCACCATCGTCGCGGCTGCGCACGAACTGCCCCGGCAGCGGCACATTGCGGTGGCCAAGATTGACATAACCATAGGCAAAGCCCGGCTCGTCGATCTCCAGAACATAGGTCGGATAGCCCGGCGACGAGATGCGGAAACTGCCGGCGCCGTCAATCGAGCGATAGCTGCAGGCGAAATAACCGTCATCGCTGGTGAAGCAGCGCGCTCGCTTGGCCTCCGCCGAGATCGAGAACGCCAGAAGTGCCGCCGCGCACACGCCACCGCCGAAAAGCATCTTTTTCAGTGTCATTATCCACCCCTGCCTGCTGGCATTGTCATCCCAAGATGACTGAAATGCGCATGGCGGCGACACCCGGTCAAGCGGAGCAATGTTACGCCGTGCAACGTGGATAATCAGGCCCGTTTGGCGACGATGAAGATGCGCGGAAAGCGCAAAAGCACCTTGCCGCTCGCCGTCTTCGGATAGGCCTTGGCGATCTTGGCAGTGTAGCTGTCTAGGAACAGCGCCCTCTCATTCGCATCGAGCGGGTCGACAAAGGGCTTCAAACCCGTCGACTTCACCCATTCGACGATCGCCTCGGCGTCGGCAAGCGGGTGGTTGTAGATCGTGTGCCAGATGTCCAGCCGATCGCTGAGCGGCGAAAGAAGGTCATAGTAGAACGACACCGGCGGCAGGGGGGCGCGCGCCGCGCCCTTCATCTTGGCGGCAAACGGCATTTCGGCGGCGGTTTCTCGCATCAGGCGGTGCGAGTCCTCGCCCATATTGTCGGGCATCTGGACGGTCAAGGCGCCACCCGGCGCCAGGAAGCCCATCAGCCGCTGGAAGACCGCGGGATGCTCGGGCAGCCATTGGAACACCGCATTGGCGAAGATCACGTCGACCGGCTCCGCCGGCTGCCATTTTGAGGCATCGGCGAGATCAAAAGTGACCTCGGGGAGACGCGCCTTCGCCTTCTCGATCATGTCGGGCGAAGTGTCGAAACCGCTTACCTGCGCATTCGGCCAGCGCGCGACAAGCAGCTCGGTCGAATTGCCCGGCCCGCAGCCGACGTCGACGACCCGGCGCGGAAAATCCACCGGCACCTGCGCCACCAAGTCCCGCGCGGGCCGCGTGCGCTCATCCTCGAATTTCAGGTACTGAGCGGCTGACCAATCGGGCTTTTGTAAAACGCCGCCGTTATTCATCGATAGACCTCGCGACGGTTGCCTATTTCCACGACCAGGACGACAAGACGGCTATCCCAGAACTGGACGATGATGCGGTAGTCGCCGACGCGAAATCGCCAAGCTTCTTCTTTGGTCGCGGTCAGACGCTTGGCCAGAACTTTCGGATCGGGATGCGCCGAAACTCTTCCAGAGAGGAATTCCAGGATTCGGCGCTGGTCCTTTGTCGAAAGCCGCTCAATATCTTTTTTGGCTCGCAGCGTGAACTCGACACGCCAACTCATCCAGCGGCGGGCTTCTTGCCGCGCTCCTCGACTTCACGAAGTTCAAGCTTGCGGATCATCTCCTCCAGCGGGACACGAACGCCGTCATCATTCCTGATGCGCTCCTCGGCAATCCTGGCGTCCTGCCAATCCTCGATAGCCTCGAGGATCGCATCAACTGCGACCTGATCGGCCGTGCGACCGCTGGCCTTGGCCATGTCGGCTAGGAGCTTCTCGGTCTTTTGCGGCAGTTTGACTGTGATCATGTACAGCTCCGTCAGGCCAATTTAGGTCAAACGCCGATCACCCGCAACGGCCCTGCCCCTTACCGCGTCAGCCTCTTATAGGTCATGCGGTGCGGGTTGACGGCATCCGGCCCGAGGCGGCGGATCTTGTCCTGCTCGTAATCCTCGAAATTGCCCTCGAACCATTCGACGTGGCTGTCACCCTCGAATGCGAGGATGTGCGTCGCCAGGCGGTCGAGGAACATGCGATCGTGCGAGATGATGACCGCGCAACCGCCGAAGTTTTCCAGCGCGTCTTCCAGTGCGGCCAGTGTTTCCGTGTCGAGATCGTTGGTCGGTTCGTCGAGCAGCAGCACGTTGCCGCCGGTCTTCAGCATCTTGGCCAGGTGCACGCGGTTGCGCTGGCCGCCCGAGAGGTTGCCGACCTTCTGCTGCTGGTCGCCGCCACGAAAGTTGAACGAGGCGCAATAAGCACGCGTGTTGGCCTCGAACTTGCCGAGTTTGACCACTTCGGCGCCGCCGGAAATCTCTTCCCACACCGTCTTCGACGGATCGAGCGCATCGCGGCTCTGGTCGACATAGCCGAGCTTCACCGTTTCGCCAACGCGGATCGTGCCGGCACCCGGCTTTTCCTGGCCGGTGATCATGCGGAACAGCGTCGTCTTGCCGGCGCCGTTCGGGCCGATGACGCCGACGATGCCGCCGGGCGGCAGCTTGAATTCCAGCCCGTCGATCAAAAGCGTATCGCCAAAGCCCTTCGACAGGCCCTCCGCCTCGATCACGACATTGCCGAGCCGCTCGCCATGCGGAATGACGATCTGTGTATCGCTCGGACGCCGCTTGTCGGCTGCATCCAGAAGATCCTGGAACGCCTGGATACGCGCCTTGGATTTGGTCTGGCGCGCCTTCGGGCTCGACTGGATCCATTCGCGCTCGCGGCCGATGGCGCGCTGACGGGCATCGTCCTCGCGGCCTTCCTGCTTGAGCCGCTTGGCCTTGGCTTCGAGGTACTTGGTGTAGTTGCCCTCATAGGGAATGCCGCGGCCGCGATCGAGTTCGAGGATCCAGCCGGTGACATTGTCGAGGAAGTAGCGATCGTGCGTGATGATCATCACGGCGCCCGGATAGGCACGCAGATGCTTTTCCAGCCACGCCGTGGTTTCGGCGTCGAGATGGTTGGTCGGTTCGTCGAGCAGCAGAAGGTCGGGCTGGCGCAGCAAGAGCTGGCAAAGCGCTACGCGGCGGCGCTCGCCACCCGAAAGCTTGGTGACTTCTGAATCCTTGGGCGGGCAGCCCAGCGCTTCCATCGCCATCTCGACCTGTTGTTCGAGATCCCACAGGTTGAGCCGGTCCATCTCGTCCTGGAGCTTGGCCGACTCGTCGGCCGTCTCGTCGGAATAGTTCATCATCAATTCGTTGTAGCGCTCGATGATGGCGGTCTTGGCGGCGACGCCTTCCATGATGTTTTCGAACACGGTCTTGTTCGGATCGAGGGCCGGCTCCTGTGCCAGGTAGCCGACAGTGGCGCCTTCAGCCAGCCAGGCTTCGCCGTTCCACTCCTTGTCGAGCCCGGCCATGATCTTGAGGATCGTCGACTTGCCCGACCCGTTGGGGCCGAGGATGCCGATCTTGGCGTCCGGATAGAAGGACAGATGGATGTTCTCGAGCACCTTCTTGGTGCCGTAGGCCTTGTTGAGGCCGGCCATGTGATAGATGAACTGGCGTGCCACGCGCGCTTTCCCTGAAAAACTGACTGATCCAGAAAACTGACTGGATTTGTCGAATTGAGTGGAGGTTGGCCGCTATGTAGGCGATGCGGCGGCGAACGGCAATCGCTTTTGCCACATCTGGGCGGTCACGTGGACAAGCGCGCACTGCCGGGACCCGCCCGGAGCCGCGCCCCGTACTTACTGGAACCCGATCGCGTCGACGGTGCCGGTCGGGCAGCCGGCCTTGTTGGTCGGCACCGACGCCAGCAGCAGACCCTTGAGCGAGCTGTCGGGGCCGATCGGGCCAGCGAGGCCGAGTGTCAACTCCCCGATCAGCCGCCGGCCGCTCGACGGATCGATGACGCAGGACACGCGTACACGGTCCCCGGCCCCGGCACCGAAGGCGGCGTCGAAGGCGCCGCGGATCTGGTCCGCAGTCAGCTTGCCGCCGATGTTCTTGGCAAAGAGACCGCGCACCGGCGAGCTGTTCACCTCACGCATCAGCTTGAGCGCGTCGGAGAAGTATTCCTGCTGGCTTTTGCCGTAGCAGGTGCCGTGCTTGATCCACTCATGCCGATCGAGCTGCGAAGCCGTGCCCGGCATCACCTTGTCGAGTTCCGCGCGTGTGCCCGCGTCCAGATTGACGGGCGGCAGATCCTTCCAGTGGGCCGGAATGTCGTTGGCCTTGTCGCCAGCTGCGGCCTGGCAATAGAAATTGCCGTTCGGCTGCGGCCACAATCCGTGCAAGGTGAAGTTGGTGGCATCGAATTCGTTCGGATTTTGCGCCTTGCATTCGGCCTTGCTCGACTTGGTCTCGCAAAAAGCCGGCTGCCAGCTCAGTGCGAAGACGTATTCGGGTTTTCCGGCCGTTGCCGGATTGCCTTTACCGGCTGGTGCTGCCGGCACGGTCGCCACGCTGCCGGAGACATGGCCGCAGCTAACCTTCACCCACCGTCGCTCCGGATCGGCGCCCGGCACCTGGATAAGGTAGTGCGTCGGCGGCTCCTTGTTGCCGGCAAGCAGCTGGTAGCTCTGTCCGGCATCGGTCGAGACATTGCCGGGGTTCTTGCCGTTCTTGATGGCTTGCGTTGCCGGACAGGCGGCGTCGGCGACGAAGCTGCCGCTCATCTTGACATCGGCATGCGCCGCACCAGCCAGCGACGCCGCCAGCATGGCCAATCCGAAAACAACACCAATGCGCATGGAGAATCCCCGGCTGAAGAAAGTGGGCGACAGACTGAAGCTGTCTCCATGTCAGAATTGCGATATTTCAGCGGCCAAATGCAAGAAACATCGTCGCGGAAAAGCAGGCACAGCGGATTGACGCAAAACCGGCACCGGCGCAAACAAAGCCGGCGCCGCGATGGTGCCGGAGCCTGGAGACCAAGCGGCATGTCATTCAGCCAGCAGCGCGTGGTTGCCTCGCCGACCGGTGCCGTTCTCAATCTTTTCGTCAGGCATGCCGAGGGCCGGCCGCGTGCCGTCGTCCAGATCAACCACGGGCTGGCCGAGCACGCCGCGCGCTATGCCCGCTTTGCCGATTTCCTCGCCCAGCGCGGCTTCCACATCTATGTCCACGATCATCGCGGCCATGGTGCGACCAAGGCCCCCGACGCGCCGCTCGGCAGGTTTGCCGGCAAGGACGGACCGGCCAAGGTGATCGCCGACATCGATGCCATTCACGATGTCATCGCCAGCGAATGCCCGAACCGGTCGGTCATCCTGTTTGGTCATTCGATGGGTGCGTCAATGGCGCTGAACTACCTGCTGCGCCATTCGCCGCGCGTTCATGCCGCCGCGATCTGGAACGGCAATTTTTCTCAAGGCCTGCTCGGCCAGCTGGCGCTCGGTATTCTTGCCTGGGAGCGGTTCCGGCTGGGCTCGGACGTTCCGTCGCGGCTGCTGCCGAAACTCACCTTTCAGGCCTGGGGCAAGGCGGTGCCTGACCACCGCACGCTGTTCGACTGGCTGTCACGCGACGAGGCCGAGGTGGCAAAATACATCGCCGACCCGCTATGCGGTTGGGATGCCTCGGTGTCGATGTGGCGCGACGTCGTCAGCATGGCATTGAACGGCGGCAAGGATGCCGGCTTTGCCGGCATCCGGCGCGGCCTCCCCGTCAACATCGTTGGCGGCGAAAGAGATCCCGCCTCGGATTACGGCAAGGGGATCACGCACCTTGCCGGTCGTATGCGTGCGATGGGCTTTTCGAATCTCGTTTCAAAGGTTTACGCCGACACCCGCCACGAAAGCCTGAACGAAGTGAATCGCGACATCATCATGGATGATTTTGCGACCTGGGCCGACGGCGTGCTGAAGGGCTGAAGGGATTGGCCTATCGCAAGAGCCGTGACAGCCATTGCAGGGCTTGATAGAGGCTCTGCATTCGCAGCAATCAAGGTGATTGCAGCAACCACGGTGATTTATGGCCGAACCCCCGCTGAAAGGCGTCCGCGTCGTCGAACTCGCCCGCATCCTTGCCGGGCCATGGGCCGGGCAATTGCTTGCCGATCTCGGTGCCGACGTGATCAAGGTCGAGAGCCCCGATGGCGGCGACGACACCCGCAAATGGGGTCCGCCCTTCGTTATGGGCAAGGATGGCGAGAACCTGTCGGCTGCCTATTACCATTCCTGTAATCGTGGCAAGCGCTCCATCGCCATCGACTTCTCGACGCCGGCGGGCGCCGAGACCGTGCGCCGGCTGGTCGCGACGTCGGATGTGCTGATCGAGAATTTCAAGCTCGGCGGCCTGAAGAAATACGGCCTCGACTATGACAGTCTGCGCGAGATCAACCCCCGCCTCGTCTATTGCTCGATCACCGGCTTCGGCCAGGATGGCCCATACGCGCCACGCGCCGGCTATGACTTCATCATCCAGGCCATGGCCGGCATGATGTCGATCACCGGCGAGGTCGGCCGCGAGCCGCAAAAGGCCGGCGTCGCCATCTCCGACATCTTCACCGGCCTCTATTCGGTCATCGCCATCCAGGCTGCACTACGCCATGCCGAACAGACCGGCGAAGGCCAGCAGATCGACATGGCACTCTTCGACACCCAGATCTCGGCGCTCGGCAACCAGAACCTCAACTATCTCGTTTCCGGCAAGTCGCCGGTGCAGATGGGCAATGCGCATATGAACATCGCCCCTTACGAAGTGGTGCCGGTCAGGGATGGCCACATCATCCTGGCCGTCGGCAATGACGGCCAGTTCGCGAAATTCTGCGCTGCCGTCGGGTTGGACGATTTGCCTGTCGATCCAGACTTTGCGACAAATCCGGCCCGGGTCGCCAACCGGGTCAAGCTGCGCGAACGCATCATCGAGGCGCTGAAGGTTTTTGATCGCGATCCGCTGCTGGCAAAGCTGGAAGCGGCGAGCGTGCCGGCCAGCCCGATCAATACAATCGGCCAGATGTTCGCCGATCCGCAGACCATCGCCCGCGGCATGCGGCTCGATCTCGACGACGGCCACGGCAACCTTCTGCCTTCGGTGCGCGCGCCGATGGTCATGTCTGGCACGCCGCTCGTCTATGAACGTCCCTCGCCGCGCCTGGGCGAGCACACGCAAGAAATCCTTGCCGAACTGGAGAAGTCTGGACAATGAAGACCGGCGGACAACTGATCGTCGACGCGCTCGAAGCCAACGGCACCGACCGCATCTATTGCGTGCCGGGTGAATCCTATCTGGCGGTGCTCGATGCGCTGCACGATTCGGCGATCCGCACCATCGTCTGCCGCCAGGAAGGCGGTGCTGCGATGATGGCCGATTGTCACGGCCGCCTGACCGGCAAGCCCGGCATCTGCTTTGTCACCCGCGGCCCCGGCGCCACCAACGCCTCAGCCGGCATCCACATCGCCATGCAGGATTCCATACCCGTCATCCTGTTCATCGGCCAGGTCGCCAGCCATGCCAAGGAGCGCGAGGCCTTCCAGGAGGTGGATTACGTCAGGTTCTTCGGTGACATCGCCAAATGGGTGGTCGAGATCGACGAGGCGTCGCGCATCCCGGAATTCGTCACCCGCGCCTTCGCGGTGGCGACATCGGGCCGCCCTGGCCCGGTCGTCATCTCGCTGCCGGAAGACATGCTGACCAGCGTCGTCGAAGCGCCTATCGCGCTGGCCCACACACCGGTCGAAACGCGAGCCGGCGAAGCCGAACTCGACGCGCTGGAGAAATTGCTGGCCAACGCCAAGCGGCCATTCGTCATCCTCGGCGGTACGCGCTGGGATGCCGAGGCGGTTGCACAAATGCGCACGATCGCCGAGGCGTGGTCGCTGCCGGTCGGTTGTTCGTTCCGCCGCCAGATGCTGTTCGACCATCTGCATCCGAACTATGCCGGCGATGTCGGCATCGGCATCAATCCGAAGCTGGCGACAGCGATCAAGCAGGCCGACCTCGTGCTGCTGATCGGCGGCCGCATGGGCGAAATGCCGTCGTCCGACTACACTCTCTTGAAAAGCCCTTATCCGGACCAGGCGTTGGTCCATGTCCATGCCGACGCTGGCGAACTCGGCCGCGTCTACCGGCCTGCACTGGCGATCAACGCCTCGCCATCCGCCTTTGTCGAAGCCTTCGCCAAGCGTAAGCCGGCCTCGGAGCCGACCTGGGCATCCGAGACGCCAAAGCTGCATGCCGCCTATCTCGACTGGTCGACGCCGCCGGAGAGCGGCCCCGGCTCGGTCCAGATGGGGCCGATCATGAACTACCTGGAAAAGATGCTGCCCGATGACGCCATTCTCACCAATGGCGCCGGCAATTACGCCACCTGGGTGCATCGCTTCCATCGCTCCCGCCGCTTCGCCACGCAAGCAGCACCGACCTCAGGCTCGATGGGTTATGGCACGCCCGCTGCGGTCGCCGCCAAAGAGCTGTTTCCAGATCGAACCGTGGTCGCCTTCGCAGGCGACGGTTGCTTCCTGATGAACGGCCAGGAGTTCGCCACCGCTGTGCAGTATGACCTGCCGATCGTCGTCGTCGTCGTCAACAACGGCATCTATGGCACCATCCGCATGCATCAGGAGCGCGAATACCCCGGCCGCGTCATCGCCACTGATTTGAAGAACCCTGACTTCGCGGCCCTCGCCCGCGCCTATGGCGGCCATGGCGAAACGGTGGAGAAGACCGCGGAGTTCGCCCCGGCCTTCGAGCGTGCGCTCGCCAGCGGCAAGCCGGCGATCGTCGAAATCAGGCTCGATCCGGAGGCGATCACGCCGACCCGGACGATGAGCCAGATCCGCGACAAGGCGTGATTCACACAAAAGGGGCGGTCGCCCGCCCCTCTTTCGGAACAGCCTGTACCTACTTCGCCTTTTCGATCTGGCCGCGGATCTCACCGTCCTGGTTGGCTGATGTATGGATGTTGACGTAATATTTGCCTGCCTCCAGGTCAGCCGTCTGGGCATCCGTAAGCGTTTCAGATCCCCTGATCGGGCTCTTGAGCTTTTTGAATGGGATGACCGGGTCGGCGTTTGCACCCATCGCCGCCGGGCCGTGAATGTGCGCGCCCGTTGCTGGTCCGCTGAGGCCGGAATATTTGACGTTCCAGCTGAGCTTCTTCTTGGCCGTGTCGAACGTGAAAGTGGCCGTGCCCTTGCCCTTCGTGGTGACGGGCGGGTTTTGCTGGCCGCCGTCGAGCGTCGCCTTGAACTTTTCCGTGGCGGCCAGAGCCGGCGATGCGAACAGGAACGCGGTCGAAATGGCCAGCGCCGAAAGCGCCGGGAAGAAGGATAGGTTGCGCATGAAGCACCTCCGATTGGGATGTCGCATCCGTCGCGCCTCCCGGCGCGCGCATGCGGTAATGCAACGGCTGAGCAGCGAAATGTATCCCACCACACGCTTTTGTGATGGCTGATGAAGGAATCCGATCATTGCCCTTCCCGATTCCAGGGAAGGTGACCCGTCAGACTGCCGCCAGCGCCTGTGTCAGGTCGGCGATCAGATCGTCCGGGTGTTCGACACCAATCGACAGCCTGACCGTGGTCTCAAGCACGCCGATGCGCTGGCGCACCTCGAAGGGAATTCCCGAATGGGTCATGGCCGCGGGGTGACTGGCCAGCGATTCCGTTCCGCCGAGGCTTACCGCCAGCTTGAAGATCTGCAGCCCGTTGAGGAAGGCGAAGGCCGCCTTCTCCCCGCCCCTGATGTCGAAGGAGAAGGTCGAGCCGGCGCCACTGCATTGCGCCCTGTAGACGCGGCCCGCTGGCGTACCCTCGCCCAGGAATGGCAAATAATGTACCGTCTCGACCTTGGCATGATCGCGCAGGAATTCGGCGACCAGGCGCGCATTGTCGTTGGCCCGCTCCATTCGGATCGACAGCGTCTCCAGCGACCGGCCGAGCATCCAGCAGGAATGCGGGTCGAGCTGCGTGCCGATCGCGCCGCGAAGCGCTTTGATCGACTTGGTGACCGCCTTGCTGCCCATGGCGGCGCCGGCTATGAGGTCGGAATGGCCGCCGACATATTTGGTCAGCGAATAGACGGAGACATCGGCGCCATGTTCGATCGGCCGCTGGAAAACTGGGCCGAGCAATGTGTTGTCGCAGACGACGATCGGCGTCGACCCTTGAGCCGCGCCAATCTCGTCGGCGATCATCCGCATCAGAGCGATGTCGACCAGGCTGTTGGTCGGATTTGACGGCGTCTCGATCAGGATGACCGATACGCGGCCTTTCGCGACGGCCGCGTCGGTAGCCCCGCGCACTGCCGTCTCGTCGACGCCGTCGGCGAAGCCGACAGCACCAATCCCGAGACCTGAAAGCGTGCGCGTCAAAAGCGTCTCGGTGCCGCCATAGAGTGGCTGCGAATGCAGGATGACGTCGCCCGGACGGGCATAGGCGAGCAGTGTGGTGGCGATCGCCGACATGCCTGACGAAAACAGGATGCAGGCATCCGTCCCTTCATAGATCGCCAGCCGGTCCTCGACGATCTCGCTGTTGGGATGGTTGAAGCGCGAATAGACCAGGCCGGACGCGGTACCACTCGGCGGCTCCTTGCGGCCCGACGTGTAGTCGAAGAAGTCGCGTCCCTCTTCCGCCGACTTGAAGACGAAAGTCGAGGTCAGGAATACCGGTGGTTTGACCGCGCCCTCCGAAAGCTGCGGATCGAAGCCATAGCTCAGCATCAGCGTTTCCGGATGGAGCTTGTGGTTGCCGATATGGGTTTTCGACGGGCGTGGCGCGGTCATGATTTTTCCTGCCTTTTTCGAGGGGTGTCACGGCAATTTATGCGATCCCGATCCGCCAGTCCTTGCTATTCTGCGGCTCGCATGGGCGCATTGCCGCAACAAATTGCCTGGAGAGACCGAAAGTGCAGCAGAAGATAGCTGATGATTTCGACCGCAAGATCCTGCGCGAGCTGCAGGCCGACGCCCGCATCACCAACAACGAGCTTGCCGAACGGATCGGCCTGTCGCCCTCGCCCTGCCTGCGGCGGGTGCGGCGGCTGGAGGAAACCGGCGTCATCAGGGGCTACACCACGCTGGTCGATCCCTCAGCCTTTGGCTGGAGCATGGTCGCCATCGCCACAATCCGGCTCAGCCGCCAGAACGAGGACGAGATCGTGATGTTCGAGGACGCGATCCGCGGCTGGGAAGAGGTGCTGGAATGCCACCTCGTCACCGGTTCGCGCGACTATGTGCTGAAGGTGGTGACCGGAAGCCTCGAGCAGTACGAGCGCTTTATCAAGGAAAAGATCGCGCGACTGAAATGCGTCGCCTCGATCGAGACCAGCTTCGTCATGAACACCATAAAGGAACGGCGCCTCTGACACCAATGCATGTCGCCCAAAAGTGTGCAGCGGTTTTGGGATGGCGACATGCATCAAAACAAAAGGGATAGAGCGGTTCTACCGAACCGCTCTATCCAAAGGCGCCGCTATCGAGATCGGGATGCCGACTAGGCTTACTTGACCGCCTTGTCGGTGATGGCGGTGGTGTAGGCGCCGGTCGGCTCCTTGGTGATGATCTTCTGGTCGAGAAGCGCCTTGGCGGTGCGCTCGTAGGTTGCCGGATCGAGCTTGCCGTCGGCATTGTCGATCAGCTTGGCGACTTCGCTCATCATCCGCTTCTGGTGGTTTTCGTCCTGGCCGCCGCCGTCCATGACGATGCTCGCGGCTTCGTCATTGTGGTCGATGGCGTATTTCCAGCCCTTCATCGAAGCGCGCACGAAACGCACCATCTTGTCCTCGAAGGCCGGATCCTTGAGCTTGTCTTCCGACGCATAAAGCCCGTCCTCGAGCAGGTCGTTGCCCATGGCCGAATAGTTGAACACGGTCAGCTGTTCGGGCTTGTAGCCGGCGTCGATCAGCTGCCAGTACTCGTTGTAGGTCATGACCGAGATGCAATCCGCCTGCTTCTGGATCAGCGGCTGCACGTCGAAGCTCTGCTTCAGGACAGTGACGCCGTCCGGACCGCCATCGGTCTTCAGGCCAAGCTTGTTCATCCAGGCGTAGAATGGATATTCGTTGCCGAAGAACCAGACGCCGAGCGTGTGGCCCTTGAAGTCGGCTTCGGTCTTGATCGGGCCGTCCTTGGGGCAGACCAGCTCCATGCCGGCCTTCTTGAACGGCTGGGCGATATTGACCAGCGGCACGCCCTTCTCGCGGGCGGCCAGCGCACCGCCCATCCAGTCGACGATGACGTCGGCGCCGCCACCGGCGATCACCTGCTCGGGGGCAATATCCGGACCGCCCGGCTTTATGTCGACGTCGAGGCCTTCGGCCTCATAGAAACCCTTGGCCTTGGCAACATAGTAGCCGGCAAACTGGGCCTGCGTGACCCATTTCAGCTGCAAGGTCACCTTGTCGGCGGCCATTGCCTGGAAAGCGGCTAGCGACATCGCGCCGGCCAGAACTGGAATAACAAGTCTTTTCATGTTTTTACCCTCTGAAGTTAGCACCCTTAAACCCACCGCCCCTATCCACCACGGACAGAGGGATGCCAAAACGTGACGGCTCTTTCGACAAGAGCGACCACGCCATAAAAGACCGAACCCGCAAGTGCTGCAACTGCGATTTCGGCCCAGACCATGTCGATGTTCATCCGCCCGACCTCGGTCGAGATGCGGAAGCCCATGCCGACGACAGGCGTACCGAAGAACTCGGCGACGATGGCGCCGATCAGCGCCAGCGTCGAGTTGATCTTCAGCGCGTTGAAGATGAAGGGCGCGGCTGCCGGCAGCCTGAGCTTCAGCAACGTCTGCCAGTAGCCCGAAGCATAGGTGCGCATCAGGTCGCGTTCCATATGGCCCGAGGCGGCGAGACCCGCGACCGTGTTCACCAGCATCGGGAAGAAGGTCATGATGATGACCACCGCCGCCTTGGACTGCCAGTCGAAGCCGAACCACATGACCATGATCGGTGCGACGCCAATGATCGGCAGCGCCGAGACCATGTTGCCGATCGGCAGCAGCCCGCGCCGTAGGAACGGCACACGGTCGGCGAGCACCGCGGCGATGAAGCCGGCGCCACTGCCCACGACATAGCCGAAGACAACCGCCTTGAAGATGGTTTGACGGACGTCGGCGCCGAGCACAGGCAGCGAACCGGCGATGCGCACGCCGATGGCGCTAGGCGGCGGCAACAGGATGAAGGGGATGCCCGCGCCTCGCGTCACCGCTTCCCAGATGATCAGGATCCAGGCGCCGAAGATGGCTGGGATGATCAGGCGCAACCCCGTCCGAGCCCAACTGGCGAAAGGACGTAATGACGACAGCACCGCCACGCAGCGCCAGCCAAGCAGCCATGCGGCCGCGAGCAGCAGGAAATACGGCGCCAGTGCGGTGCCCTCAAAACCGGTAATGCCCGATATCAGCAGCCAGGCGATCAGGTGAGCGCCGACAAAGAGCACCATCGCTTCAGCAAGGGGCGGAATCCTGATCATCGAGACCAGCGCTGCCAGCATGGCCAAGCCGAACATCAGGCTTTTGGTTCCGAGAGAGGGATAGTTGATGCTGACCGTTGGGTCCGTAAGCGCCGCCGCTTCCGGCTTCGACATCGCGCCGAGCGCCACCGCGATCAGGCACAGCACGATGGCCAGCCCAGCTTGCCAGGAAGGTTTCAGCCAGTTCATGCCGGCCTCCCGCCCATGGCACGGTCGACGATGCGCCCGGCAATGCCAACCACCATGACCAGGAGTGCGGCCACCACCGAACCTGCGACCAGTGCCGACCAGATGTCGATGGACTGGCTATAATAGGCGCCGGCCAACAGCTTGGCGCCGATGCCGGCGACAGCGCCGGTCGGCAGTTCGCCGACGATGGCGCCAACGAGGCTGGCCGCCACCGCCACCTTCATCGAGGTAAACAGGAACGGCACGGAGGCTGGCACGCGCAATTTCCAGAAGGTCTGCGCACGGCTGGCATTGTAGGTGTGCATAAGGTCAAGATGCATGATCTCGGGCGAGCGCAGCCCTTTCACCATGCCCACCGTCACCGGGAAGAACGACAGATAGGTCGAGATCATCGCCTTCGGCACCAGCCCGGTGATGCCGATTGCCGCCAGCACGACGATGATCATCGGCGCCACCGCCAGGATGGGAATGGTCTGCGAAGCGATGATCCACGGCATCAGGCTGCGGTCGAGCGTCGCCACATGCACGATGCCGACAGCGATGATGATGCCCAGCGCCGTGCCGAAAGCAAAGCCGAGCAGCGTGGACGACAGCGTCACCCAGGCATTGTAGACGAGGCTGCGACTGGAGGTGACGGGCCGCAGGAACGTGTTTTCGAAAAAATTCACCGCCACCTGATGCGGCGCCGGCAGCGTCGGCTTCGGCTGCGCCAACGTGTTGGCGATGAACTCGCTCAGGGCAGGTGATTCACCGGCGCGGCGGTCGAGATCGCGCTGGAACGGTGTGTTGAGGATGACGGCGAAAACATACCAGAGGACGACGACGCCAGCGAGGATCGAGGTCACGGGAATGAGCTTGTCGCGGAAGGTGTCCATCTAGCGAACCTCGCTAGGTACGCGCCCTCCTCTCCCCGACGGGGAGAGGGTGGCCGGAGCGAAGCGGAGGTCGGGTGAGGGGGTAGAAATCTTTCCGTCCAGGCAAGCCAAGATCGTATCCAGGACCGCTCGACGTTCGGCCAAAACCTCATGGTTCCAGAACCGGAGAACCGAATAACCATGGCCATTCAGCCAAGCTGTTCTGGCCGGATCGGTTGGTGAATCCGCGTGTTGGCTGCCGTCGAGTTCGACAATCAGGCCCATCTCACGGCAAACAAAATCAGCGATGAATGGCCCAAGCGGCACCTGCCTCACAAATTTGTAGCCGTTGAGGTGACGGCCCCTCAGTTCTCCCCAAAGCCTGTACTCGGCTTCGGTCTCGTCAAACCGCAGCTTTCGGGCGCGCTCGGTTGCCCCGACCTTTCTTTTGGTCGGATCTGTCGGTGCCGCCCCCTCACCCGACCTCCGCTTCGCTCCGGCCACCCTCTCCCCGTTGGGGAGAGGAGGAACCTCATCGTTCGCGAGCTCAATCATCATAACTATGCCCTGCCCGCAACCCGTCGCGCACCCGCGCGGCGATCGCCAGAAACTCCGGCGTCTCGCGAATGTCGAGCGGCCGCTGTTTCGGCAGCGTCGACTCGATGACATCGCTGACGCGGCCGGGACGCGGCGACATGACGACGATGCGCGTCGATAGATAGACGGCTTCTGGAATGGAATGAGTGACGAAGCAGATGGTCTTGTTGGTCCGCCCCCACAGTTCCAGCAATTGCTCGTTGAGATGGTCGCGCACGATCTCGTCCAGAGCTCCGAACGGCTCGTCCATCAGCAGCAGGTCGGCATCGAAGGCCAGCGCGCGGGCGATCGAGGCGCGCTGCTGCATGCCGCCCGAGAGCTGCCAGGGATATTTCTTCTCGAATCCCGAGAGGTTGACGAGATCGAGCGTGCGCTTGATCCGTTCCGCCTGCTCCGCCTTGGACAGGCCCATGATCTCCAGTGGCAGCCCGACATTGCGCTCGATGGTGCGCCAGGCAAACAGCGCTGCCGCCTGGAAGACATAGCCATAGGCGCGTTTCTCGCGTGCCTGTTCTGCTGTCATGCCGTTGACCGAAATCGTCCCCGAGGTCGGCTTCTCCAGATCGGCGATGACGCGCAGCAGCGTGGTCTTGCCGCAGCCCGAGGGCCCGATGAAGGAGACGAACTCCCCCTTGCCGATGGTGAGATCGACATTGGACAGCGCCTGCACCGGCCCGTCACTGGTCTGGAAGGTCAGTCCAAGTTTGCTTGCCGCGACGACGGCTGGCGAAGTCCCTGTCATCGGCTGCCGCCCGCCTGGTCCCGTCCCCGCAGCGCCGGCTGGAATCCGATTGCTTTTATTGCGATGTTGTTTTCCACTCGCCCTGTCCCATTGGTCTTGTCCCACACTCAATCGACGCCCGGAGTTTCCCGATGTCGCCCAAACCCACTTGTCATCTTATCCGCCCTGAAAGCACTTATGAAGGCAGGCAGGGATTGACCTATTTCGCCGGCATCGCCGCCGAAACCGTCGGCGCCTCCGGCATCTGCATGCACGTCCTCACCATGCCACCCGGCGCCCGCGCCAAGGCGCACATGCATGAGAGCCATGAAACGGCGATCTATGTCCTCTCCGGCGAAGTCCATACCTGGTATGGCGACCGGCTTGAGCATCATATCGTCGTCAAGGCTGGCGACCTTTTCTACATTCCCGCCGGCGTGCCGCATCTGCCGGCCAATCTGAGCGGCGCCCCGTCTTCGGCCGTCATTGCCCGCACCGATCCCAACGAACAGGAAAGCGTCGTCCTGTTGCCGGAACTGGATGCGCTGGTCGCCTGAATCCGACGGCATCGATAGGAACTTGCGCGTCATCGGCACCGGGAAACTTCCCCATACACAGTGCCATCCTCATCCGCGATCACCAGCTTCTTGGCGTTCTTGGGACTGCGCTTGATGGTGAACTGTATCGGCGACTGACCATCCCCGCCGTCTGCCTCGCACATTGACTTTACCACCAGCGAACCGTCAGCCTGCGTCTTCCTGTCGGTAAAGGTGCAGGCGTTGGTCGCGGTGATGAATTCCGTAGCGTTCAGCAGCAGCATGTCTTCCGCATAGACTTTCTGGCCGTTCTTGTTGATGCAGCCGGACTTGTTGCCATAGGGCTTGGACAGATCGATGCCCGCCGCCGAGGCTTGGCCCGCAGCCAGCACGAGAACCATCGCGACAGATAGACCAAAACCACGCATGCTCACCCCCAAAACGTCACAAACATGATTG
This sequence comes from Mesorhizobium sp. M0830, assembly GCF_040319965.1. Taxonomy (NCBI): domain Bacteria; kingdom Pseudomonadati; phylum Pseudomonadota; class Alphaproteobacteria; order Hyphomicrobiales; family Phyllobacteriaceae; genus Mesorhizobium; species Mesorhizobium sp. M0830. The sequence goes on from NZ_JAMYOR010000009.1 coordinate 78,156, forward strand.
CAGCGGCCCTATTTCCTCAAGGCCGGGGATGGTGATAAAGAAACCATCCTCTCCCTTGTTGGTGACCACGACGGTTTCGACCGTCGTTCCTGCCTCGCCTTCGGCAGAACAGGTCGAAATCAGCGATTGTTCACCCAGCACCGGCTTCAATTGCTGCGCGAACCGGCAGCCGCTGCCATAGGTTTCGATGCCTTCGGCGGTCAGGACGATATAAGCGTCACTGTCCTGATAGCCGACCTTGAGGCCGGCACACCCGACATCATTGCCCCAGGAGCCGGCCAGCACGCCGCCGGCTGCCGGGCCGGCCAGGACCAACGAAAAGAGCGCGGCCGAACGCGCCAAGCTCAAACCCCGGTCGCCGGGATACCGGTGCGTTCCACCTTGCGCGGCGCGGAAATCTCTTTCCACGTCGACAGCGCCCGGTTGACCGCCGCATTCGGCTCGCGAGCGACGAACTCGCCATGGCCGGGCTTGGCCTTGACCTCGGCCTCCTGGATCGACAATTCGCCGCGCGAGAAGACGAAGCGCGGCAGGCCAGTCACTTCGAACCCTTCGAAGACGTTGTAATCGATCACCGACTGCTGCTTTTTCGACGTGATCTTCTTCTTGGCGCCGGGATCCCAGACGACGATGTCGGCATCGGCACCTTCGACGATGGCACCCTTTTTCGGATACATGTTGAGGATCTTGGCGATGTTGGTCGAGGTCACCGCGACGAACTCGTTCATCGTCAGCCGGCCAGTGTTGACGCCAGTCGTCCACAGCACCGGCATACGATCTTCCAGTCCGCCGGTGCCGTTCGGGATCTTGGTGAAATCGCCGACGCCGTTGCGCTTCTGCTTGGTGGTGAAGGCACAGTGGTCGGTCGCCACCACCTGCAGCGAGCCCGCCTGCAGGCCGGCCCACAGCGAGTCTTGGTGGAGCTTATTGCGGAAGGGCGGGCTCATCACGCGGCGCGCCGCATGGTCCCAGTCCTTGTCGAAATATTCGCTCTCGTCGAGTGTCAGATGCTGGATCAGCGGCTCGCCGAACACCCGCATGCCCTTCTGCCGCGCGCGGCGGATCGCCTCATGGCTCTGCTCGCAGGAGACATGCACGACATAAAGCGGCACGCCGGCCATGTCGGCGATCATGATGGCGCGGTTGGTCGCCTCGCCCTCGACTTCGGGCGGGCGCGAATAGGCATGACCCTCCGGACCATTGTTGCCGGCGGCAAGCAGCTTCTGCGACAGGGCCGCAACCACGTCGCCATTTTCGGCATGCACCAGAGGCAGCGCGCCAAGGTCGGCGCAGCGCTGGAACGACGCATACATCTCGTCGTCGTCGACCATCAGCGCGCCCTTGTAGGCCATGAAATGCTTGAACGAGGTGATGCCCCTGTCGACGACATCAGCCATCTCGTCGAACACCTGCTTGCCCCACCAGGTGACCGCCATGTGGAAGGAGTAGTCGCAGGATGCCTTCGAGGTCTTGTTGTCCCACATCTGCAAGGCTTCGAGCAGCGACTGCTTCGGCGCCGGCAGGCAGAAATCGACCACCATCGTCGTGCCGCCAGCAAGGGCTGCCCGCGTGCCGGATTCGAAATCGTCGGCCGAATAGGTGCCCATGAACGGCATTTCGAGATGGGTGTGCGGGTCGATGCCGCCCGGCATGACGTAGCAGCCGGTGGCGTCGAACTCGTGGTCGCCATGCAGTCCCGCGCCGATGGCAACGATCTTGCCGTGGCTGAACAGCACATCGGCCTTCCAGGTGCGGTCGGCAGTGACGATGGTGCCGTTCTTGATGACTTTGGTCATTTTTCTTGTTCCCTTGTTCTCTTCGCGCTTCTTTGCGAGCGGCGTTTGGAAAGTAGATTTCTAAGCTCACTCCACGATGACAGCCGTCTCCACCACCGCGTGGAACAATACATCGGCGCCGGCGCTGGCCCATTCCTTGGTGATCTCCTCAGCCTCATTGTGGCTGAGACCATCGACGCAGGGGCACATCACCATTGCGGTCGGCGCAACGCGGTTGATCCAGCAGGCGTCATGACCCGCGCCGGAGACGATGTTGCGATGGGAATAGCCGAGGCGTTCGGCGGCATCGCGGATCGCCTTGACGCAACCTGCGTCAAAGGTGACCGGATCGAAAGCGCCGACCTGTTCGACTTGGTAGCGGATGTCGAGCGCCTCGCAGATCGTGTCGATGCCTTCGCGGATGCGGCCGTCCATGGCATCCAGCACTTCCTTCTCGGGCGAGCGGATGTCGATGGTGAAGACGGTGCGGCCGGCGATGATGTTGCGCGAGTTGGGATAGACCTCCATGTGGCCGACCGCGCCGACGGCGTCGGGCTGGTAGTCCATGGCGATCTCGTGCACCAGTTCGATCACCCGTGCCATGCCGAGCCCGGCATTGCGGCGCTTTGGCATCGGCGTCGAGCCGGTATGCGCTTCCTTGCCGGTCAGCGTCACCTGCAGCCACTTCAGGCCCTGGCCGTGGGTGACGACACCGATGTCGATGCCCTCGTCCTCAAGGATCGGTCCCTGCTCGATATGCAGTTCGAAAAAGGCGTGTATCTTGCGGTCACCGACTTTCTCGGTGCCCTTCCAGCCGATGCGTTCGAGCTCCTCGCCGAATTTTTTCCCCTGCTGGTCGGTGTGCCCGTAGACATCGGCCTGGTCGAGCACGCCGGCGAACACGCCGGACGCCATCATCGCCGGCGCGAAGCGCGCGCCCTCCTCGTTGGTCCAGTTGGTGACAACGATCGGATGTTTGGTCTTGATGCCGAGATCATTGAGCGAGCGCACCACTTCAAGCCCGCCCAGCACGCCGAGCACGCCGTCATATTTGCCGCCCGTCGGCTGCGTATCGAGATGACTGCCGACATAGACTGGCGGCAGGCTGGGATCGGTGCCTTCTCGGCGGGCAAACATCGTGCCCATCTCGTCGACGCCCATTTCGAGTCCGGCCGCATCGCACCAGCGCTTGAACAGATGCCGGCCCTCGCCGTCCTCGTCGGTCACGGTCTGGCGATTGTTGCCGCCGGCAATGCCGGGGCCGATCTTCGCCATCTCCATAATGGAATCCCACAAACGGTCTGAATTGATTCGCAGATTCTCACCGGGTGCGGCCATGCTTTAAAACCTCATCGATTGCAGGGCGCCGGCGTCCCCCTCCCCCTCGAGGGGAGGGTGGCCGCGAAGCGGTCGGGTGGGGTCGCCGAACATGCGCTCGACCTTCTCCTTGACCACCTGTGCGACATGCCACGCGCTATTTATGACATCGGGCTCGTCAACGCGAAAGACGTCGAACCCGAGCGACCGGAGATAGGCATCGCGGACGGCATCGTGCCGCTTACCCCTCTCATGTTCGTGCAGGTCACCATCGACTTCTACGACCAGCTTTACGGCGAGGCACGCGAAGTCGACGATATAAGGCCCGATCGGGCACTGGCGGCGGAACTTGATGCCCGCCGACTTCAGCTCCCGCAGTTCATACCACAACAGGGATTCGCCCTTGGTCGCGTGAACTCGAAGCGCGCGCGCCTTCTGGCGCATTTCGAAACTCACGCGGGTACGGGGCATCAGGAGCGACCTCGCAGCAAAAGATCAGGTCGGCGCACTGCCGCACCGACCCCACCCGACCGCTTCGCGGCCACCCTCCCCTCGAGGGGGAGGGATATCCGCGTCCAGTTCTTCAATCGATCGCCCTCAGCACGTCCCGGACATGGTCGATCAATTCGTTGATCTGGCCCTTGGTGATGATCAGCGGCGGCGACAGCGCAATGATATCCCCGGTGGTGCGGATCAGCGCGCCGCGCTCGAATGCCTTGACGAAAGCGGAGAAGGCTCGCTTGGTCGGCTGGCCGGCGATCGGAGCCAGTTCGATCGCGCCGATCAGGCCGATGTTCCTGATGTCGATGACGTTCGGCTCGCCCTTCAGCGAATGCAGCGCGTCTTCCCAGTACGGCGCCAGCTCCTCGCCGCGGGTGAGTAGTCCCTCTTCCTTGTAGGTGTCGAGCGTGCCGAGTGCTGCTGCACAGGCGATCGGATTGCCCGAATAGGTGTAGCCGTGGAAGAATTCGATCATGTGCTCGGGGCCGGTCATGAAGGCGTCGTGGATTTCCTTCTTCACGAACACCGCTCCCATCGGGATGACGCCGTTGGAGACGCCCTTGGCGGTGGTCATGATGTCAGGCGTGACGCCGAAGTAATCGGCGGCGAACGGTGTGCCGAGACGGCCGAAACCGGTGATGACCTCGTCGAAGATCAACAGGATGCCGTGCTTGGTGCAGATCTCGCGCAGCTTCTGCAGATAGCCCTTCGGCGGCAGGATGACGCCGGTGGAACCGGCGACCGGTTCGACGATGACGGCGGCGATGGTCGAGGCGTCATGCAGGGCGACGATGCGCTCCAGCTCGTTGGCGAGTTCCGCGCCATGCTCCGGCACGCCCTTGGTGAAGGCGTTCTTTTCCGGCAGATGCGTGTGCGGCATATGGTCGACGCCGCCGAGCAGCGTGCCGAACATCTTGCGGTTGGTGACGATGCCGCCGACCGAGATGCCGCCGAAATTGACGCCATGATAGCCGCGCTCGCGGCCGATCAGGCGGGTGCGGGAGCCCTCGCCCCTGGCGCGGTGATAGGCGATTGCCATCTTGAGCGCGGTTTCGACCGATTCCGAACCGGAATTGGTGAAGAAGACATGATCCATGCCCTTGGGCGCGAGGTCGACCAGGCGGTTGGCCAGTTCGAAGACGATCGGGTGGCCCATCTGGAAGGCGGGCGCATAGTCGAGTTCGGCAGCCTGGTGCTGGATCGCCTCGGTGATCTTCGGCCGGCAGTGGCCGGCATTGACGCACCACAGGCCGGCGGTGCCGTCGAGCACCTTGCGGCCGTCGCTGGTCGTGTAATGCATGTCCTTGGCGGACACCATCATGCGCGGCGCCTGCTTGAACTGCCGGTTTGCCGTGAACGGCATCCAAAATGCGCTGAGATCGTTCGGCGTGACTTTCAGCCGGTTGGACATGACCAAGACTTCCCCTTGTAACCTGTTTCGGTGCGCCCAACGCTTGGTCTTTGCCGCGTTTTCATGCTACGCAAATTTTGACCGATTGGACAAACGTTAGCACCGCCCTGCCGGCGGTCAAGGGATTACTAGCGGAAATGCGGCACCTGAAGTGCGTTCCACAGGCTAGGGAAAAACTGGTCCAGAGAATTGGTCCAGATGACCCTCAACACGAGGGCTTGCAAGGGTGACCACCGGAACGGACGCCCCTCGCCGGACCCGCATCCAGCAGGAAAAGCGGGAACTCATCCTGGAGGCGGCGCTCGAGGTGTTCTCCACCAACGGTTTCCGTGGTTCGACCATCGACCAGATCGCCGAAGCCGCCGGCATGTCGAAGCCGAACCTGCTCTACTATTTTCGCCGCAAGGAAGACATCCACGAGACTCTGATGCAGCGCCTTCTCGACACCTGGCTGGCGCCGCTGCGCGAGTTGGACGACATTGGCGATCCGCTGACCGAATTGCGCAGCTATATCAGACGCAAGCTGGAGATGGCGCGCGATTTCCCGCGCGAGAGCCGGCTGTTCGCCAACGAGATCCTGCAAGGCGCGCCGCGCATCATGCCGCTGCTGGCCGGCGAGTTGAAAACGCTGGTCGACGAGAAGGCCGTCGTCATCAAGGGCTGGATGCGTGCCGGCAAGATCGCCCGCACCGACCCCTGGCACCTGATCTTCTCGATCTGGGCAACGACGCAGCACTATGCCGATTTCGACGTCCAGGTCCGCGCCGTGCTCGGGCCGAACCGCGGCGGCGACGGCCGCTTCGAGGACGCGGCGAGATTTCTCGAGCAGTTGTTCCTCGACGGGCTCAAGCCGAAGGCCTGAAGCCTCAGGCGCTGCGACGTTCGGCCGGCAGCGCGTCCAGCAAGGTCTGCAGCTTGGCGACGGAGTTTTGCTCGGCAAGAGGCGTGTAGACGATCAGCTTCATGTCGGAGCCGTCGCCGATCGACAAGCTCATATGCTCGAAGGTCATGGCGCCCGCGCTCGGGTGCCGGACGTGCTTCACTCCCGACAGTCGGTGCGCGACGTCGCGCTGCGGCCACCAGCTGCGAAACTCGGGGCTAGAGCGCGTCATCAACTCGATCAGCCGCTCGAAATCCGGGTCGCCGACATATCTGGCGCTTGCGGCCCGAAACGAGGCAAGCACGGTGCGCGCCAATTGCTCCCAGTCGACCAGCAGGCGCCGGTGGTGCGGGTTGGTGAACACCATGTGGACGATGTTGCGGGCGTCACCTTCCAGCAGGCCATAATCGCCGAACACCGCGACCGCCGCCGGGTTCCAGGCCAGCACGTCCCAGCGCCGCCCGACAACATAGGCCGGCTGCAGCACCAGGCTTTGCAGCATATGCAGCAACGGACCGTCGACCTTTTCCGGCGCTACGGCACGGCGCTCCGGCTGCTGGCGGTCGGCAAGGATGAACAAATGCTGTTTTTCGGCGGCGTCGAGGCGCAACGCTTCGGCGAGCGCGGTCAGCACCTCGACCGACGGCCTGACCTCACGCCCTTGCTCCAGCCATGTGTACCAGGTGGTGCCGACGCCGGCGATCATCGCCACTTCCTCTCGGCGCAAGCCCGGCGTGCGCCGCCTGAGACCGGCGGTAATGCCTGTGGCTGACGGGGTCAGCCTTTCGCGGCGCGAGCGCAGGAAGGCGCCAAGCTCGCGCCGGCGGCTGTCTTCAGCCGAGTGAGTAGGGGTCGGGCGGGGTTGGGACTCCATGCGCCTAATATAGCAGTATTGATACCAGGATAAAGTTTGAACTGTTTGGCTCGCGCCAACTGCCCCATCTTCCACTCAGAGCAACAGAACGGAGGCTCTGAACATGGACCCGAAAGACAAGACAATCCTCGTCACCGGCTCAACCGACGGCGTCGGCCGCGTCGTCGCGCAACGGCTCGGCGCCGCGGGCGCCCGCGTGCTGGTACATGGTCGCGATGCAACGCGCGGCAAGGCTGTTGTCACTGAAATTGAAGCCACCGGCGGCAAGGCTGAGCTTCTGGTCGCCGACCTGTCCTCACTGGCCGAGGTCCGCCGCCTCGCCGGGGCCGTGCGTGCCAGGACAGACCGGCTCGACGTCCTTATCAACAATGCCGGTGTCGGCACCGCTGGACAAGGCGCCAAGCGCCAGGTCAGCGCCGATGGCTACGAATTGCGCTTCGCCGTCAATTATCTCGCTGGTTTCCTGCTGACGTCGGAACTTCTGCCGTTGCTGAAGGCCAGTGCTCCGGCGCGCATTGTCAATGTCGCCTCGGCGGGGCAGCAGGCGATCGACTTTAGCGATGTCATGCTGACCCGCTCGTATGACGGCGTGCGCGCCTATTGCCAGAGCAAGCTGGCGCAGATCCTGTTCACCATCGACCTATCGGAGCAGCTGAAGGGTACCGGCGTCATCGTCAACGCGCTGCATCCGGCGAGTTACATGAACACCACCATGGTTCGGCAGGCGGGTGTCACGCCTTGGAACTCGGTCGAGACCGGGGCTGACGCTATCCTCAATCTCGCCACGTCGCCAGCGCTCGACGGAAAAAGCGGCCTCTATTTCGACGGCCTGCGCGAATCCCGAGCCGATGCCCAAGCCTACGACGCCAAGGCAAGACAACAGTTGCGCGCCTTGAGTCTCGACCTCATCGACCCGGCCTCACCAACATCGAAAGAACAGCGTTCATGACCAAGGCGACCCAGCACACCGTCATCATCGGCGGATCGTCCGGCATCGGCCTGGCGACGGCGCGAAAACTGCTCGGCCCGGGCATGAAGGTGACCATCACCGGGCGCAACGAGGAGAAGCTGAAGAGCGCATGGAAAAGCCTCGGCGGCGCTGCCGACAAGGCTGCTTTCGATGCCGCGAAGCCGGACGAGGTCAGCGGCTTCTTCGAGCGCCTTGGCCCTTTCGATCATCTGGTACTGGCCGCCAGCGGCGGTAAGGGTCTTGGCCTCTTCCCCACGCTTGACCTGACCGACATCGGCAGCGGCGTCGACGAGAAAGTCCGCCCGCAGCTGTCTTGCCTGCAGGCTGCTTTGCCGACTCTGAACAAGGCCGGATCGGTCACCTTCATCTCGGCGGTCTCGGCTCAGCTCGCTATGCCGGGCGTCGCCGGCATCGCTGCCATCAATGGCATGCTGTTGACAGTGGTGCCGATCCTGGCGGTGGAGCTGAAACCGTTGCGCGTCAATGTGGTGGCGCCCGGCGTCATCGACACGCCGTGGTGGGACTTTCTGGCCGAGGAGCAGAGGCAGGAGCTCTTTGCCGATTATGCCGGCAAGACCCCAGTCGGCCGCATCGGTCGCGCCGAGGACGTCGCGGAGGCAATAGCCTTTCTCGTATCCAACAGCTTCATGACCGGCCAGGTGCTGACGTGCGATGGCGGCCTGCGCTATGCGGCCTAACGGGGTGCTCCGGAATGTGGGAATAATCAGGCGTGTCGGCCCCATACATCTTGTTGTCGATCGCTTCTTGCCACCTGGAGTCGGCGTCGGACGGTGAGACGCCGGCGGTCCCATGGGAGCGGGAATGAAGCCAATTCGGCGTGATTTCTCGAATCAATTGTGCAAGGCGTCCCATCGAAACCGTTCCTTTCCTTCCTTTCCCGCACGCGCGATCGCGGTTGCGCCGCTAGACCTAAAGTTGACCTCTCAGCCAGGCGAGCGTCTCGTCAACGCCGGCAAGCCCGTATCGCGCGGTGGTGTATGCTGGGGGTTTGACTCGTATCGACATGCCGCCGGCATCGTTGACGGTTTCGAAGCCGTTTTCGTCCGACGTGTCGTCGCCCAGGAAGACCGGGCGCCGGCCGGTGAATGGCGCGATATCCATGAAACGCCGGATCGCGGCGCCCTTGGCCGCCTCGAGCGGCAGCAACTCGACACCGGCATTGCCGGCAACCACCCGGTAGCCCTTGGGCAGCACGGCCAGCGCTTGCTCGACAAGCTGCGTCGCGCGAGGGAGCAGGTGCGGGGCGGCGCGCGTGTGGATGGCCAGCACCCGGCCTTTGCGCTCGATATAGGCCCCACGACCGAGCTCGGCCTCGATCTCGTCGGCAAGGGCCGCAATATCCGCCGGCTCATCCGCGATTTCGACGTCGTCGCCCGGCAGGAGCCTGTGTTCCAGGCCATAAAGCCCGGCTGCGCGCAGCTTCAAAGGCTGAAACAGCTGGTCCACGGCCGCAACGGAGCGGCCTGTGATGAAGGCCAATGCGCCGTTCAACTTGTGATCCAGGCCTTGCAGCAAAGCGCGAAGCTCGGCGCTGACCGAGACCGCGTCCGGATGTTCCGCATGCTCCAGCAGGGTGCCGTCGATGTCGAGGAACAACGCCCAATCGCCGGTCAGCAAGGCCTGCGGCCTTTGCAGGGTTTTGCTTGCAACCTTTTGCAGGATTTCGCTCATGACAATGCCACCCGTTTCCGCTCGAACATGGACACGACATTGTCGATGCCCGGCGGCCGGTCGCCAGCACCGGTTACCCGATCGAGGTCACCGCGCTTGCGCAAGCGTGCCGCGTCCAGGAGCATGCTGCCGGCCCAGCGATAGACATTGTTGTCGCGAACCATCTGCCGCATGGGCCGCATGCGCTCGCGCTGTTCGTCTGGCGTCATGTTCAGCGCCTGCAGCAGCGCTTCGCTCATCATGGCCGCGTCGTAAGGGTTGACGATCAGCGCCTCCAGCAATTCGCGCGACGCACCGGCGAATGTGCTGAGCATCAAGACGCCCTGTTCGTCGTCGCGCGCCGTGACGAATTCCTTTGCGACCAGGTTCATGCCGTCATGCAGGCTGGTGACCATGCATATGTCGGCGGCCCGATAGATCTCATAGACCTGTTCCTGCGAATGATGTTCGGCTACCATGATCACCGGCCTGTAGCCCTCGCTGCCGTAACGCTGGTTGAGCTCTTCGGCATAGCGATGGCATTCGTCGTGGAGCAGCTTGTAAGCCGGGAGCGTGCCACGGCTGGGGGCCGCGATCTGCAGGAAGACCAGTTTTCCGATCCACTCAGGGTATCGCTTGAACAATTCGTCCAGCGCATGAAACCGATCCAGAATGCCCTTGGTGTAGTCGAGACGTTCGACCCCGACGGCCAGCTTCACATCCGCCGTAAGTCCGAACCTATTCCGCAGGCGGGCGCGGCAGTCATCGGTATCAGGCAGTTTTGCCAGCAGGTCCGCCGGCCATTCTATCGAGATCGGATAGGCGTGCACCAGCGTCGTCTGCCCACCATAGGAGATGGCCGCATCCGCCCGCTCGATACGGCTTTCCAGGAAGCGATCGACGCTTTCGGTGAAGTTGTTGGCATGGAACTGGGTATGGAAGCCGATGATCGAACTGCCGAGCAGCCCTTCGAGGATGCGTTCGCGCCATGGGCAAATGCTGTAAACCTCCGAATTCGGCCATGGGATGTGCCAGAATGTGATGACGATCGCCTCGGGCAGGCGCTCGCGGATCATGCGCGGCAGCAGCGCGAAATGGTAGTCCTGAACCAGCACGATCGGCCGCTCGTTACGCGCCTCGGCCACCACCGTGTCGGCGAACTTCCGGTTGACGGCTTGATAGGCTTCCCAATCCGAGGCGCGAAAGATCGGCCGGGTGAAGGCGATGTGGCAAAGCGGCCAGAGGCCCTCATTGGCGAAGCCGAGATAATAGCTCTGATATTCTTCCTCCGTCAGCCAGACCCGGCGCAGCGTATAGGACGGATTGCCGGGCGGCACCTGCACGCGGTCGTTGTCGTCGACCATGAGACGGTCCGCCGTTCCGCCGCCATAGGCGATCCAGGTGCCGCCACAGGCGCGGGTAATCGGCTCGAGCGCAGACACCAGTCCGCTGGCCGGCACCAGCAATTCGACGTCATCGTTCTTGCTGTTGTGGATATACGGTTCGCGGTTGGACACCACGATAACCTGCGCGCCCGGCAGGTCGTCGGCCAGAATCTTGCGCAATGTTTCAGGCGACCATGTCACCAGCGCCGCATCGGCCGATTGGCCATTCTTTTCGAACTCGCGTATCACCTTGCGCGCCGCTTCCGCGGCTACGTCTTCGCCGGCGATATGTGCAACTGTCGGAGGGCGACTGCGGCGCTGACGCGATATGGAGACGAACACGGCGAAAGCGGAAAAACCGAGGCTCGCGAAGATCAGAACCCAAAGCAGGTCCGCACCGTAATTTGTCATTGGAATATCAACTCACCTCCGGCCGTTTGGCCGCCGTTTTGTTCGTGTTCCCGATTTAAGACTATCCGCGGGGCATAGGGCCGCCGTTCGGGCCTGTGTTTTTTGCAACGCAGAAAGCCGGGATCGGTTCCGCCCAATTTGGTTCATGTTCTGACGACGAGCGGCACCAGCCCTTCATGGCGGTCCGCGAGGAACGCGACTACCCGATCGCCGACGCGTTGGAAGGTAAGATCGACCACCCTTTCGCCGACGCCCAGGTGGCGAAGAGTGAGCGTGTCGATGCCTATCGGCAGCCTGGGACGGCTAACGCGGATTTCACCATCCCAGCCGTCGATCTCCAGGCCAAGGCAGGCCTGCATCAGCATGAAGGCGGAACCCGCCGACCACGCTTGCGGCAGGCAGGCCACGGGATAGGCGATCGGTGCTTCGCCCGGCGCTCGGGTAAAACCGCAGAACAGTTCCGGCAGCCGCATGTTGAAATGGACCGCGGATTCGAACGTGCCGCTCAACAGGCGGACCACGCTTTCACGCTCGCCGTAGCGCGCCAGGCCGGTACCGCACATAGCGGTGTCATGCGGCCAGATCGACCCATTGTGATACGACATCGGATTGAAGAACACGGCATCGTCGGCAAGCGTCCTCAGCCCCCAGCCGGAATGGAAGGAGGCGGAAAGAAGCTGATCGGCGACCATCCGCGCCCGCTCCGGCTCAGGCAGTCCGACAAAGAGGAGGTGGCCCGCATTCGAGGTCCGCACCTTGCAGGGCTCCCCTGCTCCATCGATCGCCAGCGCATAAAAGCCGAGATCGTCGACCCAGAAATCGCGTTCCACCGCTGCCCGCATGGCCTCCGCGCGGTCATCCCAGTGATCGGCCCTCTCGTCCTCGCCGCGGCGACGGGCAAGTGCGGCCAGCCCCCGGAAGGCGGCAAAGACATAGCCTTGAACCTCGACCAGCGCGATCGGACCCTTGGGGATGCGGCCATCGGCGTGAAAGATGGAATCGAAGCTGTCCTTCCATCCCTGGTTGGCGAGGCCGGACTCGGCGGCCCGCTGGTAGGTGACGAATCCGGTCTCGCGGCCCGCCTCCTCCGTCCATTCTGCCGCGGCGCACAGCGACGGCCACAGGATGTCGATGAACGCCATGTCGCCGGTACGATCGGCATAGGCACAGGCGAGATGGATGTAGAGCGGCGTCGTGTCGACGCCGCCATAGTAGCGGCCGAACGGAAGCTCCCGCAGCGCCGCCATCTCGCCCTTGCGCGTCTCGTGCATGATCTTGCCGGGCTGCGAATCGCTGAATGGCAATGTCTCCGTCGCCTGGTGCTGGGCAAGGAAGGCCAGCACCCCCCGCGCCAGGCCTGGATTGAGCCACAGCATCTGCAGCGCCGAGATGACGCCGTCACGGCCGAACGCCGTCGAGAACCAGGGGATGCCGGCATAGGGATAGGGTCCCGTCGCCAGTTCGGTTGTGAGCAGCGCGACATCGGCGCGGGCGCGCTCCACCCAGTCGTTGAAGACGCGGCCCGAACTGTGCACCGTTGCGCCGTGGCGGCGCTTGGCCCGCATGCCAAAGCGAGCCCGGGCGGCGGCCGCCCGGAAACGGTCGCGGTCAGGCGCATCCGCCATCTCGGGACCGACCTCGACATAGAACACCTTGCTGCTGCGCTTGGTGACGGCAACCAGGAAATCGGCGCGTTCGGAGGTCAATTTGTCCGGCGCCTGCGAGAACGATATCGCCGATACGCGCACCAACTCATCCAACCCCTCGTAGCGCAGCAGGACGGATGTCGCATTCATCTCGGCCACATGGGCCATTCCGCGCCTCGGCCGTGTCGAGCCGCGCACTTCGAACATGTCACGGAAATCGGCGGCAAAGTGCAGGGAAACGCCGATTGTCGAGGTCTCCCGGCTGTAGTTGGAAAGGGTGATGCGCTCGAACAGCCTGTCCTGCCATAGCAGCCTGACGCGTTCGATATGAATCGCGCCCTGCGGAATGTCGCGGCCGCTGACGCTCTGGATCGGCAGATTGGTCAGGTTGGCGGTGAACAGCACATTGTCCTGGCTGAGGGAGGCGCCAAGCAGCGACGTCTGCCTGCCGCCGATGGTCAGCCGGAATTCGGAGAGCACCCGTGTATCGTCGCGGAAGAAACCGTCGCCGGCGCCGCGTATGTCGCCATAGGCATCGGCAACCGCAAAGCAGTCGGCCTGCTTGAGCGCAAACAGCCGGTGCGGCTCACGAGGAGCGGTCGCGTCGAGCGACGCAAGCGCTACGGCGGGATCGAGCTGGCGCTCATCGAGTTGGGCCATTCGTCACAAATCCTATTGTTTCGTTGCCATCGCTCGAACGTTGCTCACGATGCCTTCGCCTCAACCGGGACGCCGATCAGGCGCGCATAGGCGGCGAGGTAGTCCCCAGCCATTCTTCTGGCGGAAAACCGCTTTTCGAAAACAGCCCTCACCTTTCGCCTGTCGAGTCGCAGCAGGTCCGGCACCGCGGCGACGGCGTCGTCCATCGACCCGGCAATAAAACCGGTTACGCCCTGATCGATGATCTCTGGCAGTGCACCACAATTCCAGGCGATCACCGGCGTGCCACAGGCCATAGCCTCAATGGCGGCAAGACCGAACGGCTCCGGCCAGTCGATCGGAAACAGCAGGCCAGCCGCCTTGCCGAGAAATTCCACTTTCTGGTCCTCTTCGATCTCGCCGACATAGACGACACGGTCGCCGTCGATCAAAGGCTCGACCATCTCGTGGAAATAGGAACGATCGTCGTCGCCGATCTTTGCCGCAAGCTTCAGTTTCAATCCCGAGCGCAAGGCGATCTCGATGGCGCGGTCCGGGCGCTTGTCGCGTGAAAACCGGCCGAGGAAGCAAAGATAGGGTTCCTCCGCCGTCGTCTCGAAACTCGGCTCGTAGATGTCGGTCGGCAGTCCGTGGTGAATCGTCGCCAACCAGTTGGCCTTTGCGAGGCCCGCCTTCTGGCTGCGCGAAATGGAAATCATCGGAAAGCGCGGAAAATGCGCATAGGCCGGCGCCAGGTCGACATAATCCAGCCTGCCATGCGGCGTCGTTACCGTCCGCTCCGCCATGTCCTCGAAGAAGGAAAAGTGCAGGAAGTGGCTGAGATGGAAGTGGATGACGTCGAACTCCCGCGCCCGTTTCCGCACATCGGCAAGCATCGAAAGATGCGCCGCGATCTCGGATTTGAAGGGACGCGGATCGAGGCGAAGCGCGCATTCCCGGCCGGCCACCAGCTTTGCGGAAGTCCGGCTGTCGCCACTGGCAAACAGCGTCACCTCATGCCCCAACTCGACGAGCGCTTCGGTGAGATACGACACGATGCGTTCGGTGCCACCATAGAGCCTTGGCGGCACCGACTCATAAAGCGGCGCGACATGGGCAATTTTCATATTGAGTCCTGGATGCTCGGCATACAGGTGCCAAATGCGTCAACGGCTCGATTGGTTCCGATTTAATGATCGATGCCGTCTGCGCCTTGCGTCCGCCCTTGTCCTGAAAACGCGCATCGAGGGAATGAAAATGACCTTAGGGCCGCGGCCGGACTGTCAAACAGACTGCGCGATCAGCGTCAGGAAACCACCGCTCAGTGCGACATTGCCGACGAAGCCATTGATGCGCGAAGCCCGATCCGGGCCCTGATGGTCCCAGAAATTGTGGAACATCGGCGTGGCGACGATAAGGAATAGCAGCAGTACCGCTGCAGCGATTGCCGTCCACAGCCCGGCGATCACCAGCACGCCGGCAGCGACCTGAAGCACGATGCCAAGCCACAGCGCCAACCGCGCTTGCGGCACGCCGCGCGCGGCCATCAGCTGGGTCAGGAAAGCCGCGTTCTGAATGTTGCGCAGGCCGGCGAAAACGAAGGCGCCGCCGAGCAGCAGGCGGCCAAGAAACAGCAAGCCCGAAGGCAAATCGGCAGGCATCGAACTCTCCCTTTGAAAAACGATTGGAGCGCCGCCTCTCGACGGCGCTCCAAAACTGACCGGACAATCAGGCGGCCTTGGCCGCCGGCATCGGATGAAGTGCCTGAAACGGGACGCAGAGCCGGTTCCAGGTGTTGATCATGCCGAGCGCGACGGACAGCTTGACCAATTCTTCTTCCGAGAAATGCTCAAGTGTCCTTGCATAGAGTTCGTCCGGCACGCCGTTGTTGGCGATCAGGGTCACGGCCTCGGTCCAGGCCAAGGCGGCGCGTTCACGCTCCGAAAACAGCGGCGATTCCTTCCACGCCGACACCAGATAGAGCCGCTGCTCGGTCTCGCCGTCGCGCCTCGCCTCGCGGCTGTGCATTTCGACACAGAACGAGCAGCCATTGATCTGCGAGGCTCGCAATTTGATCAGGTGCAGCAGGCTTTCCTCGATCCCGCATTCGTCCACCGCCTTGTTGAGCGCCGCCACCGCCTTCATGATCTTCGGCGCCTTGGCGAAAAATTGCAGCCTCTGTTTCATCTGATGTCCTTTACGCTTGCTTGGTTGAACTGGATTTTTGCGGCCGCTGATGGCGCGCGACAAAGGCGCAGCCGGCGGCGACCGAACGCGGATCGGCATCGGTCATGTATTCCGAAACGATGTCGGACAGCTTCGCCTCGGCGAGTGCAGCCCGATAGGCCTTCTCGGCCTTCAGCATCGCGGCGTTGATGCCGCAGGGTTTGACATAGGCAGATGCGTCGAGCCTGACCGGACTGTTGCGGCGGATCTCGCCGCAGCGAAAGGCCGGCTCACGCCCTTCGACGGCCAGCACGATATCGAGCAGCGAAATCCGCTCGGCCGACCGCGCCAGCCGATAGCCGCCGGCCGGTCCCGAGACCGATTCCAGGATGCGCGCGGCGGTCAGCATGTTGAGATGTTTCAGGAGATAGCTCGGCGACAGGCCGAACGCCTCCGCCATCGCGGAGGCCGCCAAGGTGCTGTTGCCTTCGACACCGGCCAGCATGGCGGCGCAGTGGATGGCCGCCTCAACGCCCTCGCCCAACTTCATTGGATGGATCCCCTAATCATGGATATCTTTTATCGTGGATAATTTTTATCTGCAATAGGGAAATGAAAAAACGGCGTCCGAAGGCGCCGTTTTTGTCGAACGGCTCGCTACTCCGCCGCCACCTTGGCCATCGGATTGTTCGGATGCGTCGTCCAGTTGGCATAGATCGGCGACACCGGCTTGCCGGTGCGCTGGTCCATCACGCCGACCGCCAGCGGCTCCATGGTGATGCAGTTCTCGACCGGGCAGACATTGACGCAGAGGTTGCAGCCGACGCATTCGGCCTCGATCACCTCGAAATGCCTGACGCCGTCGACCATGCTGGTGATTGCCTGGTGCGAGGTGTCCTCGCAGGCGATGTGGCAGCGGCCGCATTTGATGCAGGCGTCCTGGTCGATATGCGCCTTGGCGACGTAGTTGAGGTTGAGATACTGCCAGTCGGTGACATTGGGCGTGGCGCGGCCGACGATGTCGTCGAGCGAGGCATGGCCCTTCTCGTCCATCCAGTTTTCGAGGCCGGCGATCATCTCCTGCACGATCTTGAAGCCGTAGGTCATCGCCGCCGTGCACACCTGCACATTGCCGGCGCCGAGCGCCATGAACTCGGCCGCGTCGCGCCAGGTGGTGATGCCGCCGATGCCGGAGATCGGCAGGCCGTGGGTTTCGGGATCGCGCGCGATCTCGGCCACCATGTTCATGGCGATCGGCTTCACCGCCGGGCCGCAATAGCCGCCGTGCGAGCCCTTGCCGTCGATGGTCGGCTGCGGCGCAAAGCTGTCGAGATCGACGCCGGTGATCGAGTTGATGGTATTGATCAACGACACCGCGTCGGTGCCGCCCGCGTGTGCCGCGCGCGCCGGCTTGCGCACATCGGTGATGTTGGGCGTCAGCTTGGTGATGACAGGCATGCGGGTGTTCTGCTTGCACCAGCGCACCACCATTTCGATATATTCCGGCACCTGGCCGACGGCGGCACCCATGCCGCGCTCCGACATGCCGTGCGGGCAACCGAAATTGAGCTCGATGCCGTCGGCTTCGGTCTCCTCGACCACCGGCAGGATCGCCTTCCAGGCCTCCTCGACGCAAGGCACCATCAGCGAGACGACGATGGCGCGGTCGGGCCAGTCCTTCTTGACCTGCTTGATCTCGCGCAGATTGACCTGCAGGTCGCGGTCGGTGATCAGCTCGATGTTGTTGAGGCCGAGCAGGCGGCGGTCGGCGCCCCAGATCGCGCCATAGCGCGGGCCGTTGACGTTGACCACCGGCGGGCCTTCCTCGCCCAGCGTCTTCCACACCACACCGCCCCACCCGGCCTTGAAGGCGCGGATGACGTTGTAGGCCTTGTCGGTCGGCGGCGCCGAAGCGAGCCAGAACGGATTGGGCGATTTGATGCCGACGAAATTGTTTCTGATATCTGCCATGCTCATGCCCTCCCGTTCGAGGTCAGTGCCCGATTGATACTCTCCGCCGCGTCGCGGCCCTGCGCGACCGCCGAGACGGTGAGGTCGTCGCCGCCGAAGATGCAGTCGCCGCCGGCCCAGACCCTGGCAAGTGAAGTGCGCCCTTCGGCATCGACCTTGATGCGGCCTGCTTCGAGCTCGATAGACGCGCCGCTGCCGTTGAGTGCTGCCGGCACAAAGCTTTGGCCGATGGCCTTGAACACCTGGTCCGCAATGAGCGTCAGTGTCTCGCCTGTGCCGGCAAGAGTGTCGCCGCTCAACGCCGTGTATTCGAGTTCGATGGCCCTGACCTTGCCGCCCTCGGCTATGACCCGCTTCGGCTGCAGCCAATGGCGGATGGTGACGCCATTGGCGGCCGCAAGATCCTGTTCGAACTCGGACGCGTTCATGTGCTCCTGGCCGCGCCGGTAGCAGATCGTCACCTCCTCGGCGCCGAGCAGCTTCGACTGCACGGCGGCGTCGATCGCCGTCATGCCGCCGCCAATGACGACGACGCGCCGGCCAACTGGCAGGCCGGAAAGGTCACTCGCTTGGCGCAGCTCGGCAATGAATTCGACCGCATTGACGACGCCGTCGGCGTCCTCGCCATCGGCGCGCAACGCATTGACGCCGCCAAGCCCCATGCCGAGAAACACCGCATCATAATTGCGGATCAGGTCGGACAGTTGATAGTCGCGGCCAAGCGCCTTGCCGTTCTGGATATCGATGCCGCCGATCGCGGTCACGTAGTCGACTTCGGCCTGGGCGAAATCGTCGACGCTCTTGTAGGCGGCGATGCCGTATTCGTTGAGGCCGCCGGCCTTCGGACGCGCCTCCAGTATGGTCACGTCATGGCCATGGCGGGCAAGCCGGTGCGCGGCGGCAAGGCCTGCCGGCCCGGCGCCGACCACGGCGACTGTCTTCCCGGTCGGCTCGGCGCGCGTATAAAACTGCTTGTTCTCGCCCATGGCGACGTCGGTGGCATAGCGCTGCAGGCGGCCGATCTGCACCGGCTTGCCTTCCGCCACTTCGCGTACGCAAACTTCTTCGCACAGCGTCTCGGTCGGACAGACGCGGGCGCACATGCCGCCCAGAATGTTCTGATCGAAGATCGTCTTGGCCGAACCGATCGGATTGCCGGTCGATATCTGGCGGATGAACAGCGGAATGTCGATCGAAGTCGGGCATGCATTCATGCACGGCGCGTCATAGCAGAAATAGCAACGGTCGGATTCGACCAGCGCCTCATGGTGATCGAGCGGCGGGTGCAGGTCGGAAAAATTGTCCGCGTACTGGTCGGCCGAGAGCCTGCCGCCTGTAATGCCTTCTTTGAACTGGCCTTCTGGCATTTTCAGTTCCCCATGTTTTTCGTTTTGGGGAAGGCTAGCACATTTTGTTTTTTTATCAATTGGTCAATTTTTGGCACAAGATGTTGAAAAGCCTCGCAATAATATGAATTTTTTACTCATGTTAAGGCGATTGCGGTTGCCTCTGCGGAGCGAGCGAATGGCTGGGCTCAGGTCTGCGGCCACGAATAACCCTGATCTCGTCCGCGACCAGTTCCTGCAACCGCCAAAGATTGCGATCGTGGATGCCGAATGCCTCGAGGTGGCTGACCGTGTGGTAGAGATATTCGGCGCCGGACCCGATATGCCCGCAGGCTCTGGCCAGCACGCTCGCAACCTTGTCCAGCGGCTGGTTCAGGGACGTTCCCCTGTCCTTAACACCGACCCAGAAGCCAAGCGCGTGCAGCGCACCTTGCGCCGTATGCACCGGCAACCACCTGACCGTGCCGACACTTTCGTGGTCGCTGATCTCGCGCCGCAGCAGCCGTTCGATCTGGACCGGCTTTTCGCCGTCCGGCAAGGGATAGATCACCCCATTGCATCGACCGCCCCGTTCGAGCGCCATCATCAAACCCGACTGCTCGGCGCTGGGGCGCCAGCGCACCATGTCGAGGCAGAAGGAGCGGTGCCAGCCAAAGGCCGCGGCGAGCTGTTGCTCGATCGACTCGAATTCCGGCTTCCAGATCAGCGACCCGTAGGCGAACACCCATAGCGACCCTCTGTCGGCTTCATCGGACGGCCGCAAGGCAAGGGCCCGGAAATCCTCGTCGTTCAATTCCGTCCAACTTGGATCCGGGCCGGGTTCGGGCTCTTCCCGATGGCACAGTGCGACAAGCTCGGGTGTGAGCGGCATCAAGCGCATGAACGATAACCCCTCGTGACCGCAGAGAAATCGAAAACCGCCGCGCGCGCAATCGGGGAACGCTTGGCATGCAGAGACATTGTTGTTCGGGGGCTGTCGGATTTCCGTCGTGAAGATCGTCCTAGGATGGATCGGACGACGATCGATGCATGAAAGGTGAGGAGACCGAAAAATGCCAAAAGCCCCGATGCCCTTCTTCTGGTACGAATTGATGACATCAGATCTCGACGCCGCCGAAGCGTTCTACCCCAAAGTGGTCGGCTGGACAGCGAAGCCTTTCGACATGGCGCCCGGCATGCCACGCTACATCGTCATGAACGTCGGCGAACGTGGCGTCGCCGGCCTGATGACCATGCCCGAGGATGCCGCCAAGATGGGCATGCCGCCCGCCTGGCTGGGCTACATCCATACAAAAGATGTCGATGCCTCGACGGCATCGCTGGAAAAAGCCGGCGGCACCGTTCATCGCCAGCCCGAAGACATTCCGGGCGTCGGACGATTTGCCGTCGTCGCCGATCCGCAAGGCGCGACATTCATGTTCCTACAGCCGAACGGCCCCGACCAGCCTGTCGTGCCGGCCAGCACGCCAGGCCATATCGGCTGGCACGAGCTTTACACGAGCGACTGGAAGGCCGCGTTCGATTTCTATTCCGACCAGTTTGGCTGGGTCGATGCCGGCGATTTCGATATGGGCCCGATGGGCACCTACCAGACCTTCACCGCCGGCCCCGAATCTGGTGGCGGCATTATGAACAAGCCGGAGCAGATTCCGGTCTCGGTCTGGCAATTCTATTTCAACGTTCCGGCCATCGACGCGGCGGCCAAACGCGTGACCGACAATGGCGGCAAGATCCTGATGGGGCCGATGGAGGTCCCCGGCGGGAGCTGGGTCGTCCAGTGCCAGGACCCGCAAGGCGCGCATTTCGCATTGATGGCGCCGGTACGCTGACGGCGATAAACAGCGTGGGAGCAAAGCACCGGCCCTTCATCGCAACACCGATGAAGGGCAGTATTCCTTAGCTTGGTGCCAACCTATTCCGGCGCCAGCACCGCAACCTTCAGGTCAGCCTCTTTCGCGCCGCTGAACTGGACGGTGGCCGGGCCGGACGCAAGCTTGAAGCGTACGCTCTTGCGGATGCCGGGGCAGGTTTTCACGCCGCTATAGCCCGCCGACTTGATGGCGTGACCATCCTGAATGACATCGATCCAGGCCTCACCCGAGAGACTTATCTGTATAGCTCCCTCGGGTGGCACCTCCACGCTGGTAACAGCGCCGAACGTGCCTGCCACCGGAGCCCGTTCGGGCGGTATCGCGAAGCCGGCTCTCTCGACCGGCACCAGTGCCAGGTCCGCGGCCGCACCGACCGCCAGCGTCGTTCCCGACAGAGTCGCAGGCGCTGCGGCAAACAGCACCTGTTCCCGCGTCACCGGCCATCTGAAGGCCTCGCAGCCTGCCTCCTCGGCCAAGGCGAAGCTGGTGCCTGCAAGGAATGCGAATAGGCTGATGACGACTTTTTTCATGGCAAGGGGACCCACGGGTTGGAGTTCCACACCAATACAACCATAGCGGAAATAATGCAACCCTAGCGTGAATAATATAAAATGGCTGGGGAACATTTCCGATCACCGACTGTTGATGGCAGGCCATGGGATGTGAATGGTCCATTGCCAGGCGATAATTTATGCCCGGTCCGGGAGGTAAAGGGAGTTTAAGATGAAGCCTTTCGATGGCCTTGCCAGATATCAGCCGCAGGCACTCGGCGTATTGCGCATCGTCACGGCCCTGCAGTTCATCGAGCATGGCTCGCAGAAACTGTTCAATTTCCCGGTCGGCGAGCATGCCGAAGCCCTGACCGGACTGACACTCACAGCCGGCATCCTCGAATTCGCAGGCGGTATCCTGCTGGCGCTGGGGCTGCTCACCCGCCCGGTCGCATTCCTTCTGGCGGGCGAAATGGCGATCGCCTATTTCATGGCGCACATGCCGCGCGACTTTTTCCCCGTCAACAATGGCGGCGATTCGGCGATCTCGTTCTGCTTCATTTTCCTTTATCTGGTGTTTGCCGGCGCCGGCGCATTCGCGCTGGACAATCGCCGCAACGCCTGACGCCTTGCGATGCCCGCCTGGATTCAGGCGCGCATCCGCTCAAAATTGGCGTCGAACAACGGAGCCGGTTGCATGCACGCGGCATGTCGCTTGCCCAACAACTCGATCTCGAACCCGTCGCTCTCATCGGCGATCTCTTTTGGCACATAGCCGACAGCGACGGATTTTTTCGAGTGATGCGCGTAGCCCCCCGACGTGACCCAGCCTCGCACGGCGCCGCCGAACCAGATTGGCTCGTCGCCGATGACATCGGCGTCGTCTGCATCGACGATGAAGGCGCGCAGGCGCAATTTGCCGCCTTGCTTGCGCTCGGCGAGCGCAGCGGCCTTGCCGATGAAGTCGGCGTCCTTGCCATAGGCGACGAAACGGTCGAGCCCGGCCTCAAGCGGCCCATAGATCGGCCGGTACTCGCGTCCCCATGAGCCGTAGTTCTTTTCCAGCCGCAGCGCGTTGAGCGCGCGCGAGCCGAACAGGCCGATGCCGACTTCCTCGCCGGCCGCCATCAAGGTCTGGAACGCGGCGCGCTGGTATTCCGGCGCCACCCAGATTTCGTAGCCCAGGTCTCCGGTGTAGCTGACGCGGCCGACCAGGCACGGCGCCATGCCGATGTCCATCCTGCCGATGGCCATGAACGGAAACGCCGCATTGGACACATCGGAGCGGGTGGCTTTTGCCAGCACATCCCGCGCCCTCGGCCCGGCGATCGAAAGGCCAGTGAGTTTCACCCCCAGCGCCTCGATGCGAACCGATCCGTCGTCAGGCAGATGCTTCTCGAACCAGCGCATATGGTATTGCTCGGCGATGCCGGACCCGGCGAGGAACCAACCGTCCTCCCCCAGATTGGCCAGCGTGAAATCGCCGATCAGTCTGCCGTCCTGCTTCAGCATCGGCGCCAGCGTCATGCGGCCGGGCTTCGGCAGTTTGCAGGCAAGCATCCAGTCGAGCCAGGCGGCCGCGCCCTCGCCTGTCACCTCGTATTTGGCAAAGCTCGAAATCTCGGACAGGCCGACACCGTCGCGAACGGTCGCGACCTCCTTGGCCACCTGCGTGAAATCGCTCGAGCGGCGCCAGGAGAACTCGTCCTTGACACCCTCCGGCGCGTACCAGAGCGGCACCTCCAGCCCATAGGCAACGCCCCATTGCGCACCCCTGGCCGACAACAAATCATAGACCGGTGTCGTCTTCAGCGGCCGCCCCGCGGGCAGTTCCTCATTGGGGAAGCGGATCGAGAACCGCCTGGAATAGTTCTCGCGCACCTTGGCGTTGGTATAGGCCATCGTCGCCCAGTCGCCATAGCGCGCGACATCCATCGCCCAGATGTCGGCGCCGGGATCGCCCTCGATCATCCAGTTTGACAGTGCCAGCCCGACGCCGCCGCCTTGTGAAAAACCAGCCATGACACCGCAGGCGACCCAGAACCCTGGCAGTCCGCGCACCGGCCCAACCAGCGGGTTGCCGTCCGGGGCGAAGGTGAAGGGCCCGTTGATGATCTGCTTGATACCGGTATTCTGGAACGCCGGGAAATGCCGGAACCCGACTTCCAGCGATGGCGCGATGCGGTCGATGTCCGGCGCCAGCAATTCGTGGCCGAAATTCCACGGCGTCTGGAACTCGGACCA
Organism: Mesorhizobium sp. M0830; assembly: GCF_040319965.1. Lineage (NCBI taxonomy): Bacteria > Pseudomonadati > Pseudomonadota > Alphaproteobacteria > Hyphomicrobiales > Phyllobacteriaceae > Mesorhizobium > Mesorhizobium sp. M0830. The sequence continues at coordinate 101,725 of NZ_JAMYOR010000009.1, forward strand.
CGGCTTGTTGGCCTTCTCATAGGTGCCCATCAGCATGCCGCCCCGCTCCTGGCGCAGGTAGAGCTCGCCATCGAAATCGACCGCGTGGATGATTTCGGTACCAGTCTTGGCGTTCCAAGCGGCGACCTCCGGCATGTCCTCGGTGATCAGGTACATATGCTCCATAGCCAACACCGGCAGTTCGAGCCCGACCATGCGGCCGACCTCGCGCGCCCACAGGCCGCCGGCGTTGACGACATGCTCGGCCACCACCTCGCCCTTGTTGGTGATGACGCGCCATAGGCCGTCCGGACGACGCACGATGTCCTCGACCTTGGTGAAGCGTTCGACCTCGGCGCCGAGTTTCCGCGCCGCCTTGGCATAGGCATGGGTGACGCCGGAGGGATCGAGATGGCCATCCTCCTTGTTCCTGACAGCGCCGACGAACTGCTTGGGATCGAGCAGCGGCATCAGCTCGGCCGCCTCGTTGGGCGAGATTTCCTCAAGCTCGATGCCGAGATAACGGCCCTTGGCGACGACGCCGCGCAGCCAGTCGAGGCGCGCCTCGGTCGCCGCCAGAAGCACGCCACCGGTCAGATGCACGCCAGTCGCCTGGCCGGAAAGCTCCTCGATCTCCTTGTAGAGGTTGATCGTGTATTTCTGCAGCTTGGCGACGTTGGGGTCGCCATTGATGGTGTGCATGCCGCCGGCCGCATGCCAGGTCGAGCCTGACGTCAGCTCGTCTCGCTCCAGCAGCACCACGTCGGTCCAGCCGTGGCGAGCGAGATGGAACAGCACGGAGCACCCGACGACACCACCGCCAATGACCACGACTTTTGCATGCGATTTCATGGATTTTTCTCTGATATCAGTGGGTTGGATGGGCGAATGGATTCACGATGGGAGGCATCACGGTTCGCCCTGCCCGATCGCTTCCTTGCGCTTGGCCATGTAAGCCTCCAGCGCCTCGCGCACGGCGATGTCCATCACCGGCTCGACATAGTCTTCCAGCGCCTTCTTCCACAGCCGCGTTGCGCGTGCCGTGGCGTCGAGCCCGCCGGCCTCTTGCCAGGCTTCGTAATTCTGCCAGTTGGACAGCATCGGCTGGTAGAAGGCAGTGGCGTAGCGCTCGAGCGTGTGCGGCTCGCCGAAGAAGTGGCCGCCGGTCGGCACCGCGCCCAGCGCCTCGACGGCAAGTTCGGCCTCGTTGACCTCGATCGGACGCAGGAATTCCATCATGTGCTGGATCATCTCGACATCGATGATGAGCTTCTCGAACGACGCCGTCAGCCCGCCCTCCTGCCAGCCTGCGGCATGATAGACGAGATTGCCGTGGCCGAGCACCGCGCCCCATAGCGCCATCAGCGTCTCATATGCGCCTTGCGCGTCGGCGGCGTTGGAGGCCGAACCCGGCGTCGTGCGATATGGCAGCCCGTAGCGCCGCGCCAGTTGCCCCGACGCGATGTTGGCCTTGGTGTTCTCCGGCGTGCCGAAAGCCGGCGCGCCCGACTTCATGTCGACATTTGAGGTGAAGGCGCCATACATGACCGGCGCGCCGGGACGCACCAACTGCGTCAGCACGACGCCGAACAGCGCCTCGGCATTCTGCTGCGCGAGCGCGCCGGCCAGCGTCACCGGGCTCATCGCTCCCATCAGCGTGAACGGCGTCACCGCCACGGACTGGCCGAACTCGGCCATGGTCATCAGCCCCTCGGCCATCATCTCGTCGAAGCGGCGCGGCGAGTTGACCGAGATGATGGTGGTGACGCCGGGGTCGTCGCGCATCTGGTCGAGACTCAAGCCTCGGGCGATTGCCATCATTTCGATGCCGTCGAGCGCCCTGCCCCGGCCGATTGCCGAGACATGGAAACTCTTGTCGGTCAGCGTCAGATTGGTGAAATAGGTGTCGAGATGGCGGGAATTGGCCGGCAGCTCGACCGGCGCGCAGACCTGGTTGCCGAGCATGTGGATGCAGTTGAAATGCTGCGCCAGCCGGGTCAGGTCCGAATAGTCGCGGAGATTGCCGGCGCGGCGGCCGCGCTCCATGTCGTGCACGTTGGGCGGTCCGGCAACGAGGGTGAAATTGATGGTGTTGCCGCCGAGATGAACGGCCTTGGCCGGATTGCGCGGCGTCAGCACATAGCTGGACTGCGTGGTTTTCAGTGCCTCGGCGACCAGACCGCGATCGATGCGGACATTCGCCGAGGCATGATCGACCTTGGCGCCGGCCTTCTCGAAAAGCGCCAGTGCGCGCGGGCTCATAACCTCGATGCCGAAATTCTCCAATATGTGCATCGACGCGTGGTGGATCTGCTCGATCTGGTCGGCAGACAGCATGGCCATTGGCGGATAGGGATTGGTCACACGCCGCTGCGGCAATTGCGGAATGGCCGACGGCCCCCTGTTGCTGGTGCGCTCTGCGCCGCGTTTGCGTCTTGGTTCGTTCATGCCTGGCATCAAAGCCCCGGCAAACCAGGCAGGCTGTCAGGAATACGTCGTATGCGGGCGTGATTTTAGCCAAGGCGGCATTTCTGTGATATCAATATAGATAAAACGACGAAATTCGTCGATTTATTGATACGGTGCTTTCTCTGAGGACCACGCCGCCGAAGCATTAACGAAGGCTGCAAGATTCCCTTTATGATTTCGGCCTATTGCTCTGCCGATGCGTAGTTCGAGTTTTAGTAAAATTGCTGCGGTTTGCGTGCTGCTGGCGCTTTCGGCCTGCGCCACCGCGCCTAATCACATCAACAATGTCTGCGCCGTATTCGATCAGAATGACGGCTGGTTCGACAACTGGCAGTCGGCCGCCGAGCGGACGCAGCAGAAATATGGCGTGCCGGTTCCCGTGCTGATGGCGACGGTGCGCAAGGAATCCGGCTTCAAGAGCAACGCCCGCCCGCCACGCACCAAGCTTCTCGGCTTCATTCCGTGGAAGCATGTCTCATCGGCCACCGGCTTCTCACAGGCGCTGGACGGCACCTGGTCGCAATATCAAGGCGAGACCGGCAACTGGGCGGCGCGGCGCACGAAATTCGCCGATGCGGTCGATTTCGTTGGCTGGTATCACTCCAAGACGGCAGACACCTACGGCATCGCCCGCAACGACACCTATAATCTCTACCTTGCCTACTATCTCGGCTGGACCGCCTATGGGCGGGGTAACCGGGGCGATGCCGGCGTACAGGGCTACGCGCGGGCGACCGACAAGATGGCCCGCGATTATGCGCAGCAGTTGAGCCAGTGCGGCAACTAGAAGGACTGCCGCGACAGCGGCAGCCTTGATCAGCTCGGCTTCGGCTTCTTGCCGCGCGGACGCTTCGGCGGCGGGCCGGCAAAGCCCGGGCCATCGCCATGCGGCGAGTCCTCGGGCACGCCCTCATGCGCGGCATGTTCCTTGTCGAACTTGATCACCGGCTCCATCTTGGCCAGCACGTCATCGGAGAGCCAGCACAGGCTCATATGGCCGTCGCCGAGATGCTTGACCGGCGGCACCTTGGTCTCGCACAGATTGTCCGGCACCAGTTTCTTGTAGCCGCAGCGCGTCTGGAATGGACAGCCCGACGGCGGGTTCATAGCCGACGGGATATCGCCTTCCAGCACGATGTGGCGCTTGACCACGCTGGTGTCGGCGATCGGGATCGCTGACAGCAGTGCCTCGGTATAGGGGTGATAGGGCGGCGCGAAGATCTGGTCGGTCGTCCCCTGCTCGACGATATAGCCGAGATACATCACGACGACGCGGTCGGCGATGTAGCGAACGACGGACAGATCGTGGCTGATGAACAGCATCGTCGTCTTGTTCTTACGCTGGATGTCCATCAAAAGCTCGGTCACCGCTGCCTGCACGGACACGTCCAGTGCCGAGACCGGCTCGTCGGCCACTACCACCTTGGCGTCGCCGGCAAAGGCCCGCGCCACGCCGATGCGCTGCTTCTGGCCGCCGGATAGCTGGCGCGGCTTGCGGGTCTCGAAGGCCCGCGGCAGCTTTACCAGATCGAGAAGTTCCAGCATGCGCTTGCGGCGGTCGGCAACCGTCTTGCCGACATTGAACTTCTCCAGGGTCCGGATGATCTGCGAGCCGACAGAATGGCTGGGATTGAGCGTATCGAACGGGTTCTGGAACACCATCTGGATCGACGATACAGTCTCGACGCTGCGGCTCTCGATGCCGGTCGACTGGATTTCCTTGTTGCCCAGCGTCACAGTACCGGCACTTGCCGTCTCCAGCCCGAGCAGCACCTTGGCCAGCGTCGACTTTCCGCAGCCGGATTCGCCGACGATGGCAACCGTCTCGGATTCGCGCGCCATGAATGAGATCGTCTCGTTGGCCTTGACGACGCGGCCCTCGCTCGAGCCGAACACCTCGCTGCCGCCGACCTTGTAGTATTTTCTCAGATCCTCGATCTTGAGCACCGGCGCGCCGGGCACGATGCGCTCCTTGACCTTCTTGGCGCCGGGCGGCAGCGCGTCCCAGTCGATCTCGTTGAAGCGCACGCAGCGCGAAAAATGGCCTTCGTGACCCGCGACCTCGATCATCGGGATTTCGGCGGCGTTGCAGACGCCCTCGACGAAATGGTGGCAGCGCGGGCCGAAATTGCAGCCCTTGGGCCGCTCATGCGGCAGCGGCAATTGCCCTGGGATGGAAATCAACGGCCGTGAGTTCTTGTCGGCGCCGGGCAGCGGAATCGAGCGGAACAGGCCTTGCGTGTAGGGATGGCGCATCCGGTCGAACACGTCCTTGATCTTGCCGGTCTCAACCGCTTCGCCCGAATACATCACCGTGATGCGGTCGCAGGTTTCCAGTATCAGCCCCAGATTGTGCGAGACGAAAATCATCGACGTGCCGAACTTCTCGCCAAGCCCCTTGACCAGGTCGACGATGCCCGCTTCCACAGTCACGTCGAGCGCTGTCGTCGGCTCGTCGAGCAACAGCAGCGCCGGCTTCGACAGCAGCGCCATGGCAATGACGATGCGCTGCTGCTGGCCGCCGGAGAGCTGGTGCGGATAGGAGCGCATCATGCGCTCGGGATCGGGCAGCTTGACCGAGCGCACCATTTCAAGCGCGCGTTTATATGCCTCTTCCTTCGACACCTTGTCGTGGATCAGCGGCACTTCCATCAACTGCTGCCCGACCTTCATCGCCGGGTTGAGGCTCGCCATCGGCTCCTGGTAGATCATAGCGATCTTGTTGCCGCGGATGGTGCGCAGCTCCTCGTCGGAGAGCTCGCCCATGTCCTTGCCCTGGAACTTGATCTTGCCGCCGACGATCTTCCCGATGTTGGAGAGGTCGCGCATGATGCCGAGCGACACGGTCGACTTGCCGCAGCCGGATTCACCGACGATGCCCATCGCCTCGCCCGGCATGACGGTGCAGGAAAAATCCATGACCGCCGGTATCTCGCCCTTGCGGGTGAAGAAGGAGATCGACAGGTTCTCGATCTCGATGATCGGCCCATTGGCCGGCTTGGCGGGATTTCGAACTGCCTCATTCATGGGTCGCTCCAATCCTGGTTCTTTCGGGCCTGGTTCTTGGTTCTTTCAGGCGCATCGGGTCGAGACCCGCAGATCAGTCTTTCATCGATTGTTCGCGCAGCGAGTCAGCGAGCAGGTTCAAGCCCAGCACGAACGACATCAGCGCGATCGTCGGCGGCAGCGCCGGGTGGACGAAGGAACGCAGCAGCCGGCTGGCGTCCTTGATCGCGGTGCCCCAGTCCGGGCTTTCCGGCGCCAGGCCAAGGCCGAAATAGCCGAGCGTGCCGAGCAGGATGGTGGTGTAGCCGATACGCAGGCAGGCATCAACGATCAGCGGCCCGCGCGCATTGGGCAGGATCTCCCAGAGCATGATGTACCAGGGCGATTCACCGCGTGTCTGCGCCGCTGCCACATAGTCGCGTGTCTTGATGTCCATCACCAGGCCGCGCACGATGCGGAACACGCCGGGGCTGGAGGCGAACACCACCGCCACGAAGATGTTGAGCTGGTTGGGATCGATGTGCACGATCCGCAGCGGGTCCTTGTCGAACACAAGGCCGAGATAGATCCAGCCGCCGACGATCAAGGTGATGCCGAGCAGGATGTAGAGCCGGTCGGGCCGGTTCTTGTAGCGCGTCCAGAACAGCACGCTGAAGAAGATGATCGGGAAAAGGAAGAACACGCCGGCCATCGCATAGGGGATCGGCGTATCCATGATGCCCGGCGTCACCAGCAGGTAGAACAGCAGGATGACCGGGAAGGCGAGCACCAAATTGGCCAGGAACGACAGCACCGTGTCGATCTTGCCGCCGTAATAGCCGGCCGGGAGGCCGAGAGTGATGCCGACCATCAGCGCGAAGCCGGTTGCGGCAGGCGCGATGATCAGCACGATCTGGCTGCCAAAGACCATGCGCGAGAACACGTCGCGCGCCAGCTTGTCGCCGCCGAACAGATAGGAAAGTCCCGATTGCGGTTCGATGGCGCCCGGTAGCACATCCTTCATGATGGGGACCTGGGCCAGCGGATCGAACGGTGAGATCGTTGCGGCGAAGATCGCCGTGAACAGCCAGAACAGGCAGATGCCGACGCCGACGACGCCGACGCCGCTATCGAACAACTGGCCGTAGAGCGCCAGCTTCTTCTTGTAGGCGTAGCTCGCGCCCATGACGATGACGAGCGCGATCCAGACCGGCCAGAAGCGCGACAACACTTCGAGAACGACGGTGAAGCCACTGATATATTGTACCGGCATCCGCTTCGCTCCCTACTGAACTCTGATACGCGGATTGAGAAACGCGTAGCCGACATCGGAAATGAGCTGCGTGATCAAGACGATGAACACCGAAACCAGCGAGCAGCCGAGCAAAAGGTCGATATCGTTGTTGCCAGCTGCCTCGACCAGCGTATAGCCGAAGCCCTGGTAGCGGAACATCACCTCGACGATGACGACGCCTGTGAGCAGCCAGGGAAACTGCAGCATGATGACCGTGAAGGGCGCGATCAGCGCGTTGCGCAACGCGTGTTTGACCACCACGCTGCCGAAGGAGAGACCCTTCAATCGGGCGGTGCGGATATATTGCTGCGTCATCACCTCGACCATCGAAGCGCGCGTCATGCGGGCGATGTAGCCGATGCCGTAGATCGCCAGCGTCATCACCGGCAACGTGAAATTGTAGAAGGTGATGCCCTGGCTCGCCGACGCGGCCGAGCCATTCAGCAAGCCAAGCCACGAGGCGAAGATGACGGTAAAGATGACGCCCGATACATATTCAGGCGTCGCCGTCGAAGCGATCGAGGCGACCGAAAGCACGCGGTCGGTTCGCGAGCCCTCACGCATGCCGGCCAGAATGCCGATCAGCAGCGAGATCGGCACCATCACCGCCAGCACCCAGAACATCAGGATACCGGTGGCGCCGAGCGCCGGAAACAATTTCGAGGCGACCGATGCCTTGAACTTGGTCGAGCAGCCGAAATCGCCTTCGAGGACGCCGGCGAAGGTCGGCTCGACAGGATCGTTGCAGAAGGAGAACCGCTGCGCCGGCTTTCCGGTCGCAGGGTCGGTCACCGGTTGCTTGGGCACGACGCCCAGCCACTGGCCATAACGGACGAAGAAGTTCTGCCGGTAGCCATGATTGACCAGCCAATTCTCAAGCTGCTCGGCCGACGTATGCATTTCGGTCTGGCTGATCGCCAGCTTCTTCAGATTGGGTTCGAGATTGATCAGGAAGAAGACAACCATGGTCAGGCACAGCATCGTCAATGCCATGGTGCCAAGACGCCTGATAACGAAAGAAAGCATAGCTGCCCCTGCCGATGGGTTGGGGTTTGAGCCGGCTATGAAAGCCAACCCTGCCGTGACCGGCGGGGCTGGCTGTCAAACAGGCCTTCGGATGCGATCAACTTTGTTTTTGTTGCATGACCTTGGCCTGGAGTCCCGCAACTTTTTTGAGAAGCGCGCACCCTCAGGGGCAGACGATGCAAAGAGCGAGGGAAAGGGGCGACGCCCCTTCCCCTTGTCGGCGCAATCAAGCCTGTTCGAGCCAGACCTTGCCGTAGTCGCGCTCGAAGGTCGGGTGCATCTTGTAGTTCTGCACCGCCTTGACCGAGTGGCTGTACAGCTTGCGCCAGTACGGCTGGATGATGATGCCTGAATCCTGCAGGATCTGCTCGATATCCTTCATCATTTCCTTGCGTTTGGCGGCGTCGGCAACGGCGAGCGCCGCATTGAGCTTGGCATCCCAGTCGGGATTCGACCACGCCGTCTCATTCCAGGCCTCGCCGGTGCGATAGGCAATGGCCAGGACCTGGACGCCGAGCGGGCGCATGTTCCAGTTGGTCATCGACAGCGGATACTTCGTCCAGTCGTTCCAGAACGTCGAGCCCGGCAGAACGGTGCGCTTCACCTTGATGCCAGCTTCGCGCAACTGGGCGGCGATCGCATCGCCGGTGTTCTTGTGCCAGTCCTCGTCGACGGTGATCAGCTCGTGTTCGAAGTCCGCCTGGCCGGCTTCCGCCATCAGCGCCTTTGCCTTGGCCGGATCGCGGGCCACCTTGGGCAGCTCGTAATATTCCGGATGGATCGAGCACACATGGTGGTTTTCGGCCACCGAGCCGGCATTGCCGTAGCCGAGCTGCAGGACGACATTGTTGTCGACCGCAAGCTGCAGCGCGTTGCGCACCTTCTGTTCGCCATAGGGCTTGTTGTTGACGTTGGAGCGGCAGACGATGGTCGATGCCGTAACGATTTCCGACTTGACCAGATCCATGCCGTCGAGAATCGACACATAGTCGGCCGAGGTCTCGAAATTGGTGTGCACCTCGCCAGCTTCGAAAGCGCTGACCATGGCGGCCGGATCGGTGCCGTAGTCGATGAATTCCAGGCCATCGAGGAACACTTCGCCGTCCCACCACTTGTCGTCGGTGCGGCGCTTGTAGACCACTTTCTGGCCGACATCGTAGGAGACGAGTTCGAACGGACCGGTGCCGATCGGGCAGGCCTTGAAGTCGCCGCCCTTCTCGTCGAAGCTCTTGTGGACGATCAGGCCGGGATAGTCGCACATGTTGGGAATGAGCGCGATGTCGGGCTTGCCGAGCTTGAGTACGACCGTGTGGTCGTCAGGCATGGTGACGGCGCTCTCGTCGAGCTTGTCATCCTTGACCAGCGAGCCGAGACGGCCGGGCATCGAATTGCCTTCGGCTTTCTTGTCGGCCCAACGCTTCAGATTGAAGACGACGTCGGCGGCAGTGAAGGGGTCGCCATTCGACCAGGTGACGCCCTTGCGCACATGCAGCGTGTACTGCGTGGCGTCGTCGTTGACGTCCCAGCTCTCCAGCAGATAGGGGCGGAACGTGTATTCGGATGTGTACTTGACCAGCGGCTCGAGCGCCTGGCGCTCGGCATTGGCGATTTCCGACCAGTCGGCCTTGCGCGGGTCCTTGGGATCCTTGATCCACTGGGCGATCTTGAGCGTGCCGCCCTTCTTGCCTTTTACCTCTTCGGCCTTCGCCGGAGTCGGGTCGGCGAGGCCGAGCAAGCCGTAAGCCATTGCCGTCGATGCACCGAAGACGCTGGCCATGGCCAGGAATTCGCGGCGATCCACCTTGCCTGCCTTGGCGTCTTCGGCCATGGCCAGGATGTGATCCGGAACGCGATCGCCATTACTTTTATAAATCGTCATGACTTAACTCCCATTGTTGGCTTTCCGCCTTTTAACATTCCGCATCCGGGCCATGATGTCAAAGACGGCATGGATTGGGAACATGTTAGGGAATGTGCAACTTTGGCAAAGAAGCGGTTCGCGTGATAACGACAGTCTTGGCGCAAAATTGCTACTGCGTGACGGATTCCTCTGGAATCTCGATAGTCGATTAAACTGAGACATTTACGCGGGCCCGGACAGCGCCGGCCTTGAACCGACCTAAGGCCAAAAGCTCCGACGAAGTATCAGTATTCCCTCTCGTAAAAGATGCCGCCCTTGGCTTCACCGGCGTCGTTGGCCTCGCCGCGCAGCTTGACCCCGCGCCCGACATTGAGATCGACCGTCGCCTTGCCCGAGCCTGGCTTGTCACCCTTCTGGATCGTCACATAGGTGCGGTCGTTGAGGTATTTGCCGGCCGAAACCGCCGTGCCGCCCTGCTCGTCCGTCGTGACGTCCAGATCGTCGACGCCGATGGCGCTACGCAGGTTTTCCAGCAGCGACGTCGAGCCGCCAACCCCGGCCAGTTGCCCTGCCGCTTCGGCGAGCTGGGCGATCTGCAGCGGCGACAGGTTTGACATCGAGCGGCCGAAGATCAATTGCGCCAGCACCTCGTCCTCGGGCAGCGCCGGCACCGAGGAGAAGATGAATTTCGGATTTGTCGCCTCGCCCGACACCAGAATGGTGACGGTGGCGCTGCTCGTCGTCGTTGTCGCCGCCAGGTTGAGATAGGGTACCAGCGAGCCGGAGAAGCCAACCGTGCCTTCGGTGAAGGTCAGCCGCTTGCCGAGGATCGACAGCCGGCCGCGCTGCAAGGTGAAGGTGCCGATCGCTTGCGGCGACGAGGCCGGGCCGGTCAGCCTGAGCGAGCCGCCGAATTCGGCATCGACGCCCCTGCCCTGGATGAAGATCTGGTTCGGCGCATTGACCGTGACATCGAGGGTGAGGCCAGTGCCGCCGCCCTTGCCGCTGGTCGTCGGCGGCCGCAGCGCCTTGTCCTGCGCCCGTACAGCACCAGGCGCGTTTTTGTGCTTGACGTCGAGCGCCGCCAGCGAGCCCGGCAATTTGTCCGGAACCGTGATCACCGTCTTGGCGAGATTGATGGTGCCGGCAATCACCGGGGCTGACGTCAGCGGTCCCTTGATCGTCAGGTCGCCGCCGAGATTGGCGGTCACGACCCGTCCGTCCGTATAGCGGCCGTCGACCAGCTTGATCGACAGGTCGGCCGGGAAACCCTGCGCCGGGTTGATGCCGACCGTGCCGCTGGCCGACAGACTGCCGCGCGTCGACAGCGTCCCGGTCAGCCGGTTGATCCTGGCGATGCCGCCGGCAATCGAGATATCGGCGGCGAGATCGTTGACGGCGAGGCCCGAGCGCGCATCCACAAGACGCGCGCCGGAGGTGCTGACGCTACCGCCAATGACAGGCGCTGAAGCCGCACCGCGCACCTGCAAATTCACATTGGCGGTTCCAGACAGCGACAAGCCTTGCGCGGCGAGCTTCTGGCTGAGCAGGCCGAACGGCACGGCGCCATTGAAATCGAGCACCAACGCCGGCGTGCCAGCGGTCGTCACGGTGCCGCCGCCCTTGAGGCCAAGGCCGGCGCCATCACTCACATTGGCGTTGAAGGCCAGCTTGTTGGCGGCAAAGGTGCCGGACGAGGAAACACTCACCGCCCCGACACCAGCGCCTCGGGTCTGCGATGTCTGCACACCCGCCGCGTCGATGTTGAAGGCGACCGCAGGGCTCGCCGGCGCACCCGTCACCTTCACCGTGCCCGAAATCGAGCCGGCGGCGTCGAGGCCCGCCGAGAAACTGTTCGCAAGCGACATCGGCACCCGCGCCAGCGTCGCGTTGATGTCGAGCGCCGTGCCGATCTTGCCGGTCACCGTCGCTGTGCCGCCGCCAAGGTTGAGCACCAGCCGGTCCAGCGTCGTCGTGCCATTGGCAATGCTGACGGTCGAGGCCTGGGCGATGGCGGTCTTGATGCCCTGGACCGTTGCCTGGCCGGACGCAAGCTCGATGGTCGTCGTGCCGTTGGCCACTTTCACGCGGCCAGCGGCCCGCGCCGGAATGCCCTTGGCGGTCGCGCCGCCGGAAAAGCCGGTCCAGTCACCGTCGCGTTTCAAGTCGACATCGATGCCGCTGATCACGGTGCCCCCTGACGTGACGGTGTCGGCGCGGATTTTTCCGGAGATGACGGGTACGGCCAGATAGTTGGCGACCAGCGCATCGATAGAGACAGCTTTCGCCTGAAGGTCGCCCCGCCTGATCGACGCGGTCGCCGCCTTGATCGCGACCTGCGGTGCGCCGCCATTCTTCGAGAAAGCAATCGTTCCGCGCACGTCGCCTTCTGCCTTCTCCAGCGCCAGTGCCGCCAGCGGGCCGATATCGGGCAGGTCGAGCGCAATCGTGCCGACCGGCACGAACTTGTCATCCAGCGCCAGATCGCCGGAAATCCTGTTCTTGCCGAGCGACAGCAGCAGGCCATTGATTGCGCTCTTGCCGTCAGCCGTCGCCAGAACCGCACTGCCTTGCAGCGCCTGGCCCGCGACATTGCCGGTCAGTTGCACATTCGCCGCCGGGTTGGCGGCATCGGCCTTGGCCGTGGCGGTCAGCTTCAGGCCGGTGATCTCGCGCGATGCCACCAGCAGCCTGTCGCTGTCGACCGTCAGCGACAGATCCGGCGCGGCGGCCGGCCCCTGTACATTCAACGCGAAGGCGATGGCGCCCTTGGCATCTTTCGACAGCAGCGAAACATCGCTCAGCGCACCCTTGATGTCGGCGGCGAGTTTGTTCTCGGCAAGGCTGGCATGCCCTTGCGCAGTCAGCGCGCCCGAGGCCAGCTGCAATCCATCGACATTGACATTGCCCGACGCATCACGCTTCAGCGCAGCGCTCAGTTCAGCGCGTTCGGCAAGCATGCCGCGCACCGCCGCCGGCAGCGCCGTCGAGGCGGCATCGGCTTTCAAATTGAGGTCGATGGCGCCGTCGGCCAGCGATACCCGGCCGGTGAAGCCACTGTTCAGCGCATCGCTCGTCACCGAGCCGCTGTCGATGGTGACTGCATCCGCAGCCAGCCTGCCGGCAACCTTGGCCGTGACCTTGCCGGCGATGAGCGGCGCAATGGTCGCATTGTCGAGACCGATCTTTTCCGCCGATACCGTGCCGGAGATCGGCCCTGTGCGGGTCTTCAAGTCAAAGGCATCGGAATGCAGGGCGACCGCGATGCCTTCTACCTTCGCCAACTTCGTAGCAACCGAAGGCACCCTCGCCGAAATGTCGAGCCGGGGCTGCGCGCCCTGCCCCGCTGCCTTCACCGAAAGCGCCTGCAGCTCGAGCTTGATCGGGCTTTCAGCGCTGCCCAGCGTCAGCGGCAGGCTCGGACCGGTCGAATTGAGGTCGATAGCAAAATCGCTGGCGCCGTTCGGATTGAGGGTGCCGGTCGCCTGGCCGGAAATCTTGTCGCCGGTCAGCGTCGCATGGTCGAGCAAAACACCGCCGGCCGTCGTGTAGCTGCCGGCCGCATCGACAGCGAGCGGCCCGAGCCCGGCCTGGCGAGTCTGGCTGCTTTCGACGCCAGCCAGCTGCGCATTGAAACGGACGTCGGGAGCTGCCGGCGATCCGCTCACCTGCGCCGTGCCGCCGAGCGTCCCCGCCGCATCGAGACCGGGCGAAAAATCATTGGCCAGTGCTGCCGGCAGCGCCGAAAATTGCGCCGCGAGGTCGAGCGTCTGGCCGGCGGTGCCTGACAGCGTCACCGAACCGCCGCCGACATCGAGCGCCAATTTCTCGATGGTGGTCGTGCCGTTCGCAATGCTTAGCGTAGAGGCTTGAGAGATTGTCGCCTTGATGCCGCGAACCGTGGCTTCGCCCGAGGCGATCTCGACGCTTGTCGTGCCGTCGGCGATCTTCACCCGGCCGGCAGCGGTTGCCGGAATGCCCGATATGGTGGCGCCGCCGGTAAAATTGGTCCAGTCGCCGTCGCGCTTCAGATCGACGGCGATGCCGCCGATTTCGGTGGTTCCGGAGGTGACGCTGTCGGCCTTGATCGAACCGGCGATCGCCGGCGCCTTGAGATAATTGGCGATCAGCGCATTGACGGTGATGGTCTTGGCAGTCACCTCGCCGCGTGCGATCGACGTGCTCTTCGCATCGATTGCGACGGAAGGCGCGTCGCCCTCCTTGGCAAAGCGGATGGTGCCATCGACGTCGCCCGTCACCGCCTGGCCGGCAAGTGCGGCCAGCTGGTCGATGGCGGGTGCCGCGAGCGTCAGCGTGCCGAGCGGCATGAATTTGTCGTCCAGCGCGAGGTCGCCCGAGATCTCGTTGTCGCCAAGCGAGACAAGGAAGCCATTGATCGACCGCTTGCCTTCGCTGGTCACCAGTGCCGCCTTGAGGTCGAGCGGCTGGTCGTTGACGGAACCGGTCAGCGAGACGTTGGCGGCAGGGTTCTCAATGTCGGCCTTGCCGCTCGCCGTCAGCTTGATGCTCTTCACCGTGCGGCCCGAGGCCGTCAGGCTGTCGCTGTCGGCGGAGACCGTGAAGTCCGGGGCCGTCATGGCGCCGCTTGCCGTCAGCGCGAAATCGATGCCGCCGGCAACCGGCACGCCGACCGTTGGCGACAGCACGGAAACATTGCCCAGTTTGCCCTTGATGTCGGCCTGGATATCGGTGCCTTGCAAGCTGGCGGTGCCAGTGGCGCTGAGCGACCCGGACGTGAATTCGATCGCGTTGGCAGCGAAGGAGCCCTGCGGATCGCGAGTCGCGCTGGCCGAGAATTTCACCCGGGCGCCGAGCACAGAGGCGATCTGAGGCGGAAAGGCGGTCGCGACGGCATCGGCGTTCATCTTGAGCTGCATCGACAGATCGGCAAGCGCCACCCTCGCCGTCAGCGAGGCGTTGAGCGCGTCGGAGCGCAATGTGCCCCGGTCAATGGCAATGGCATCCTTGCTGACCGATCCGGCCATTTCGACACCGACCTTGCCGGTGACCAGGGGCGCCAGCGTCGCCACGTCGGTTTTGAGACCACCTGCCTCCAGCTTGACGGCGACCGGGCCGGCGCGGTTCTGGATGTCGAAACCGTCGGAATGGATCTGCGCCGCCAGATCGTCCAGTCGCGTACCGCCGGCAATGATCGAAACGAAGGAGGCGCCGATGTCGATGATCGGCGCCTTGCCGTCCCCGAACGCGCGGGCGGTGGCGTTGTTGATCGCCAGCGTTATCGGCTGCGCCTTGCTGCCGACGCTGATGACGACCGGCGGGCCCTTGGCGGCGAGTTCAACCGAGAGATCGCTTGCGCCGGCAGGGTCGATGATGCCGGTGGCGGTGCCATGCACCGCATCGCTGTCGATATTGGCACGGTCGACACTGACGCCGCCGGCTGATGTGGCGGTGCCCGCGACATCGAAGCTGGTCTTGCCGGCAAACAGCGGCTTCAAATTCTCCGGCAGGAAGCTAGCGAAGTCCCCGTCGCCCTCGGCTTCGACATGGCTGCCCTTGTCGGTCGACTGGTGGCGGCCTGTCAGCTGGGTGACGATCCTGCCGTCGACTGAGAACGTGCCGATGCCGTTCCAGTTGGCGAGCGGTCCCGTGCCGGAGACGATTATGTCGACCGGCGGCGCGTCGGGCAATTTGAGCAGATTGGCGATGATGCCGCCTGCCGGCTCCGAGGCCTTGAGATCGAGGTCGAGCCTGTTGTCTGCCGGCGCAAAGTGGATTTTGGCATCGACATTGCCTTGCTTTCCGTCATGACGGGCGACGTTGAGCGTCGTCTCGACCGCCAGCGGCGCGGCGTCGGCCTTGAGCATCCCCTTGGCGGCGAGTTCCGCGATGCCGCTGCCGGCCAGATCCTGGCCGAGCGCGATCTCGGGCAGATCGATCTGCTTGATGTCGAGCGAAACCGGCAGCGTCGTCGTGCCGCCGCTCGGCGCTGGCTGCGTGCTGGCCATAGGCAACCGGGCGAGTTCTATGCGTTCGGCGGCGATGCGGTCGGCGCTGAAATTTTTCGACAACAGCGCCAGCGGCGACCAGTCGACGGCCACCTTGCGCGCCACCAGCCAGGCGCCCTCGCGGTCCTCTAGCACGACATGGTCGACGCTGAGAGCCCCGGACCAGATCCCGTCGATGCCACTGACAGTGATCTTGCGGTCGTCGCTCGAAGCCAGGCGCGAGATGATGCCGGCGAGATTGTCGCGGCCGCGCTCGGTCTTGGTCAGCACGACCAGTGCGCCGATCGCCCCCGCAACCACGATCAGCAGCGTGTAAAGGACAATGCGGAGGATGCGCCAGACCGTCTTCATCGTCAAAACGCCTGTCCGATGCCGGCATAGATGCCGAAATGCGGGTCGCTCGGATCGCGGTTGAGCGGCACGGCCGCGTCGATGCGCAGCGGACCGAACGGCGTCACATAGCGCAGGCCGACGCCGGCGCCGACCTTGACGTCGGAGAAATCGGGCAACGATTTGGTCGACACCGTGCCGGCATCGACGAACGGCACGATGCCGATCGTGTCGGTGATGGCGATGCGCATTTCGACCGAAGTCTCGAAGAACGACAGGCCGCCGATCGGCTGGCCGGTGAAATCCTTGGGGCCGATGCCCTGATAGGCATAGCCGCGCACAGAACCGCCGCCGCCGGAGTAGAAGCGCCGGTCGGCCGGCACGTGTTCGAGGCTGGTACCGACGATCGAACCGGTGGCGACACGTTCGGCCAGCACGAACTTCGAAGCCGAATCCAGCGACTGATAGGCCGATCCCTCGCCCTTCAGCTTGAGGAAAGCCGCGCCGCTCAAAATGTCGTAGCTCGGCTCGGCATAAGCCAGCACCCGGAAGCCGCTGGTCGGGTTCAGCCGGTTGTCCCTGTTGTCATAGACATATTGCAACGGAATGCTGGCGATCAGGTATTTGTGCTTGCCGAAAGCGTCGTGGATGCGGGAATAGTCGAGCGCCAACTCAGCTGAAACCGTCTGGTTCTTGGTCAGTTCGTAGGACAGGCCGGTGCTGCCCTTGACCGAGAAATGGTCATAGGCATCAGGATGTTCGAGCACGGTCTTGACGCTGGCGATGAACTTCGATGCCGGCCCGATCACGCCCGGCTTCTCGAACATGATACCGGCATTGTAGTTG
The DNA here is from genome assembly GCF_040319965.1 of Mesorhizobium sp. M0830. Taxonomy (NCBI): domain Bacteria; kingdom Pseudomonadati; phylum Pseudomonadota; class Alphaproteobacteria; order Hyphomicrobiales; family Phyllobacteriaceae; genus Mesorhizobium; species Mesorhizobium sp. M0830. Next base: position 118,502 of record NZ_JAMYOR010000009.1, read on the forward strand.
AGTTCGCCAAGATCGTTGCTGCCGATGCCGCTGATCTTACTATCGATGCGCAGCTTCTCGGCCCGGCCGAACAGGTTGCGGTGGCCCCAATAGCCTTCCAGGCCCAGCCCCTCGGTGTTGGAGAAGCTGCCGCCGACGCCGAAATAGCGCGGCTTGCGCTCGCTGACCTGGACGCCGATCGGAATGTTGCCGTCGGCGTCGAGCGTGTCGGCTTCCTTGAACGTCACGCTGTTGAAGACTTCGAGCGCCAGCAGCCGGTCGCGCGCATCGTCGATCTCTTGCGGCGAATATTGCCGGCCGCGCTTGAGGCCCGTCATGTATTCGGTGAAGTCGCGGTCGACCTTCTCGGTGCCTTCCACCGTGGTCGCTCCGTAGCCGGCGACCGGCCCGGCGGCGACCGTCAGCGTCACGTCCAGCGTCGAAGTGGCATGGTCCGCGACGATCTGACGATCGGTCACCTTGGCCAGCGGCCTGCCCTGCTCTTTCAGCGTCCGCACGATCAGCGCCTCGGCTTTGAGCACGGCGCCGGACCCGGCGTCGCCGCCTGATATCAGGCCATAGTCGGCGCTCATCAGCCCCGCCGCGTCGCCTTGCAGCCGGATATTGCCCAAGGTGAATTTCGGCCCGCTGGCGATGTCGATGACCACCGGGACCGGCTGCGGCCCCTTGAACTCGGCGTCGGGCGGCAAATCATCGAGCGGCTTGCCGTCGATGGTGACGGTGACCACGCCTTCGTAGCGGGCATCGGCATAGAGCGCGGCGACAAGCTGTTCGCGATCGCTGCGCGCCTTGGCCATCAGCCCGAGCGAACCGGAAACCGGACGCTCCTCGTCACTTTTCAGCGTCGAGGCGTTTTCGAGCTTCTTGACGAGATCCTTGTCGGCGTCGGGGGCATTGATGGTAACGGCATAGCGCAGCGGGTTGACGATGTCGGCATCCTCGTCGCTGGACGACCCCCACAACTTGATGCCGAAAAGCTCGAACGCAGCCGCCGGCCTTGATTCGGGAACCAGCGCCGCCGAGCATATCACGGCTATAAGCAGGGCGCGCGGAAGCACACGCCCTGGCGCGCGACCTCCTGACATCTGCTCTTCATGCGCCGGCATTAAGACAACCTAGGTTATAAAACTAAAATTGGAATGAAGTTCTGAAGCGCTCGTAAAGGGGCCACAATCCAATTGTCTGAAATAGGACGGGCTTGGAATTCACACCTTTTGCGTTGCCGCAAGAAAGCGTGATCCCCTGTCCTATGGAGGTACTACCGGCCATCGGCCGGAAAGGAAACCGTTGGCAGGCGGAACCCTGCCGCGTCCTTGCGTTGACAAGCCTGACTGAAGCTTGATCATGCCTGGAACGTCAGCTGTGTCTGGAGGGGTGCTATGGCAATGCGAGCGGCTCGTGGTCTGTCGGTCCTGATTCTTTTGTTTTTTGCCTGGAGTGGTATCGCGCAAGCGGCTGAATCCCGACGAATAGCGACGACGGACAATTCCGACTATTTCGGCTTTGATCTCAGATCCGACCAGAACGTCACGCTCGACCAGTGCAAGACGACATGTCTGGGCGATCCGGCCTGCCGCGCCTTCACTTACAACAATAAAGCCAAATGGTGCTTCCTCAAATCCGACTACAACCAGCTGAAACTGTTCAACGGCGCGGTCGCCGGCAAGGTCGTCAACATCGATGGCGATCCCGATATCGGCGCGCCGCCTGAACTCGCCTTCTTCCCCAACTGGATGGCCGATCAGGCCCAGCAATACCGCAACAAGTTGTTGGGTCCGGCCTACATCAAGCCGACCGAAGGGCTGACCGCGCTGACGACTGCCGCCGAGCAATCGGTGCTTACCGGCGACCACCGCTCCGCCATGCTGAGATACGAAGGCGCCGTGTCTGTCATGCCCGATGACGGCCAGCTCTGGCTCAACCTGGCGCGTGAAACGCTTGCCGTGCAACCCGCCGCCAACACTTCCGATGCCTCCACTTTGCCGGCAGACGGAACGTCGGCCGCATTCATCGCCTACAAGCTGCTCCGCACCACCAAGACGCGAGCCGAAGCGCTGGCGCTGCTCGGCAACGGCCTCGACAAGCGCGATCTCTACCGGCCGGCGCTGCAGGCCTACGAAGCCAGCCTTGCCCTGAACCCTTCGCCGGCGGTCCAGGCCGACTATGCCGATCTCAAGGCGCGCAAGGGTTTCCGCGTCATCGACCACACCCTCGATGCCGATACCAGCGCGCCGCGCATCTGCGCGCAATTCTCCGAGGATCTGGTCAAGACCGGCGTCGATTACGCGCAGTTCGTCACCGTCGACAATGCGCCGCCCAAAGGGGTCGAGGCCAAGGACAAGCAGATCTGCGTCGAGGGGCTAGAGCACGGCCAGCATTACGACGTTACTTTCCGTGCCGGCCTGCCGGCGGCAATAGGCGAAGTGACCGCGGCACCCGTGGTGCTGTCGATCTATGTGCAGGACCGCGCACCATCCGCTCGCTTCACCGGCGACAGTTTCGTGCTGCCGGCCGGCGCGCGCCGCGGCATCCCGGTCGTTACCGTCAACATGAACGCCGCCGAGATGAAGCTCTACCGCATCGGCGATCGCTCGCTGGCGCAACTTCTGTCGGGCTACCAATTCCTGCACCAGCTTGACGGCTACGACATCTCCAACATTTCCGAGCAGATGGGCGCGCCGGTCTGGCAAGGCCAACTCGACATCGCCAACGATCTCAACAAGGAGGTCACCACCTCCTTCCCGGTCGACGAAGCGCTGCCGCAGCGCAAGCCCGGCGTCTATGTGCTGACCGCCCAGGCGGTCAACGACAACGCCGACGACTACAATTCGATAGCCACACAATGGTTCGTCGTCTCCGACATCGGCTTGTCGACCTATACCGGCCAGGACGGCCTGAATGTCTTTGCCCGTTCGCTGGGCAGCGCCAAGCCGATAGCAGGCGCCGAACTGACCCTGGTTGCCAGGAACAACGAGGTTCTCGGCACGGCGACATCGGATGCCGATGGCCACGCCGTCTTCAATCCCGGATTGACGCGCGGCGACGGCGGCATGGTTCCGGCCGTGCTGATGGCCAAGCAGGGCAATGATGATTTCGTCTTTCTCGACATGGGCCGGGCTGGCTTCGACCTGTCCGACCGCGGCGTCACGGGGCGCGGGGCGCCCGGCGCGCTCGACGTCTACGCCTGGACAGAACGTGGCATCTACCGCGCCGGCGAGGATGTTCATGTTGCGGCTCTTGCCCGCGACGGCGCCGCCAAGGCGGTCGAAAACCTGCCGCTGACCTTCATCTTCTCGCGCCCCGACGGCGTCGAGGACCGCCGCATCGTCAGCGACGGCGCCTCGGCCGGCGGCCATGCCGTCGACCTGCCTCTCGAACCCAACGCCATGCGCGGCACTTGGTCGGTGTCGATCTACACCGATCCCAAGCAGGCGGCGGTGGCCAGCCAGATGTTCCTGGTCGACGATTTCGTGCCGGATCGCATCGAATTCGACATGAAGGCCGACAAGCAGGAGATCGCGCAGGGCGAAACCGCCAACATCAACATTGACGGCCGCTTCCTCTACGGAGCGCCGGCAGCAGGCCTGGCGCTGGAAGGCGAACTGACGCTGTCGACCTCGCGCGATTGGGACCGCTTCCAGGGCTTTTCCTTCGGCCTCGCAGACGAGCAGTCCGCAGAACCCACTGTTACCCCCCTCGCCGATCTGCCGGTGGTTGGCGATGACGGCAAGGTGACCTTCCCGGTCTCCGTCGATCAACTGCCCTCGACCACCAAGCTGGTCGACGCCAAGGTGACGGTCAGGATGCGCGAAACCGGCGGCCGTGCCATCGAGCGTTCGCTCGACATCGGCATCCGTCCGCAAGGCCATATGATCGGCATCCGCCCGGACTTCGCCGACAATGAAGTGCCGCAAGGCGGCACGGCCAAGTTCAGCCTGATCGCCGTCGATCCCGACGGCAAGCGCGAGGCGCTGAAAGGCGCGCAATGGACGCTGGTCAAGGTCGAACGCAATTACCAGTGGTACCGCTCCAACAATTCCTGGAACTACGAACCGGTCTCCTTCACCAAGTCGATCGCCAATGGCCAGGTCGACCTCAGCGCCGATGGCGACGCAACGGTCTCCGTGCCGGTCGATTGGGGCCAGTACCGGCTCGAGGTTGAAACCGCCGATCCCGAAGGACCGGCGACCAGCTACGAATTCGATGCCGGCTGGTACGTCTCATCTACCACCACCGAAACGCCTGACGGCCTCGAGATCGCTCTCGACAAGGACAGCTATGCCGCGGGCGAAGTGGCCAAGCTGAAAGTCTCGCCGCATTTTGCCGGGGAACTTCTCATCAACATCGGTTCCGACAAGCTGTTGAAGAGCGTTACGGCGTCAGTGCCGGCGGGAGGCAGCACCGTCGATATTCCGGTCGGCGACGACTGGGGCGCCGGCGCCTATGTCACCGCAACCCTGTTTCGACCGGGCGAGGCTCAGGAAACGCGCATGCCGGCGCGCGCCATCGGCGTGAAATGGCTGAAGGTCGACCCGGGCTCGAAGAAGCTTGCCATCACCCTGACGCCGCCCGACAAGACCATGCCGCGCCAGCAGCTGTCGATCCCGGTTTCGGTCGCCGGCGTGCAGCCGGGCAGCAATGCCTATGTCATGGTTGCGGCTGTCGATGTCGGCATCCTCAACCTGACCAACTACAAGGCGCCGGATCCGGAGAACTGGTTCTTCGGCCAGCGCATGCTGGGCATGGAAATCCGCGACATCTACGGTCGCCTGATCGATGGTTCCCTGGGCAATACCGGCAAGCTCAGGACCGGCGGCGACGGCGCCAATATGCAGGCGCAGGGCAGCCCTCCGACAGAAAAGCTGGTCGCCTTCTTCTCCGGCCCAGTCGAGCTTGACGCCGACGGCAAGGCTAGGGTCGACTTCGACATTCCGCAGTTCAACGGCACCGTGCGCGTCATGGCCGTCGCCTGGACCAAGGACGCAGTCGGCCATGCCCAGTCCGACGTCATCGTGCGCGATCCCGTCGTGATCACCGCCGGCCTGCCGCGCTTCCTGGCGCCTGGTGACGCCGCCATCATGCGCCTCGATGTCGCCGACACCGACGGCCCTGCCGGCGACTATGCGCTGTCGATCGAAACGACCGGCGATCTGTCGACGGGCGACAAGCCCCTGCCCCAGAAGCTGACGCTCGCCCAGGGCAAGCGGCAGACGCTGACCGTGCCGCTGATCGCGCAGACGGCTGGCAATGCCTCGCTCACCATCAAGCTCGCCCATGCCGACGGCACCCAGGTCGAGCAGACGCTCTACGTGCCGGTGCGTCCGGCGCAATTGCCGGTCACCGCCCGTCTGGTGGTCGACCTCAAGGGCAATGGCGGCGCGTTGCGCGTCGACAAGGAACTGCTGGCGGCAAGCCTGCTCGACGGCGCTTCCGTCAGCGTCGGCGTTACCCAGGCCGCCGCCTTCGACGTGCCGTCGCTGTTGATGACGCTCGACCGCTACCCCTATGGTTGCGCCGAGCAGACCACCAGCCGTGCCATGCCGCTTCTCTACGTCAATGAGTTGGCATCCGGCATCGGCATGGCAAGCGACCCCGACATCCATGGCCGCATCCAGGACGCGATCTACAAGGTTCTGAGCTACCAGGCCTCGGGCGGCAGCTTCGGCCTGTGGGGTCCTGGCTCCGGCGATCCGTGGCTCGATGCCTATGTCACCGACTTCCTGACCAGGGCGCGCGAGCAGAAATACGACGTACCGAGCCTGGCCATGAACCAGGCGCTGAGCAATTTGCAGAACTCGCTCGGCTACGACCAGAGTGTACAGGACCGTGGCAGCGAGATCGCCTACGCCCTCTACGTTCTGGCTCGCAACAAGAAGGCCTCGATCGGCGATCTGCGCTACTATGCGGACACCCAGCTCGAAGCTTTCTCCAGCCCGATGGCCGTCGCCCAACTGGCGGCGAGCCTGGCGCTCTACGGCGATACGCCGCGCGCCGAAGCGACGTTCAAGACCGCCCTGCAGCTCGCCAAATCGACCACCGACTACGACTACTACCGCTCCGACTACGGCTCGCGGCTGCGTGACGGTGCGGCGATGCTGGCACTGGCGGCGGAATCGAAGCCGGTGCCGACGATCGTGCCTGAGCTGATCAAGCTGGTGACCAGGGAACGCGCCGAAGCCCGCTGGACCAGCACCCAGGACGAATCCTGGATGCTGCTGGCGGCTCGCGCGCTGAAGGAAGGCAATGATGCAATCACGTTGACAGTCAATGGTGCGGCGCACGCCGGCGGGTATTCCAACCAGATCGACGGCAGCGACCTTGCCGACAGCCCGCTGACCATCGCCAACACCGGCAAGACTCCGCTGCAGGCCGTCGTCACGACGGTGGCGTCGCCGATCCAGCCCTTGCCGGCAAGCGGCGACGGCTTCACCATCGATCGCACCTACTACAAGCTCGATGGCACTGAAGCCAATGTCACCGAGGCGACCCAGAACGAACGCTATGTCGTCGTGCTCAAGGTCAACGAGCAGAACAGCTGGCCGTCGCGCCTGCTGGTAACGGACCTGTTGCCGGCCGGCTTCGAGATCGACAATCCGGGCCTGGTGTCGAGCGCGCAGTTGACCAACTTCTCGTGGCTGGCGCAGACCGATGCAGCCCATCTCGAATTCCGCGACGACCGTTTCGTCGCCGCGTTCAACCCGGCCGACGGCGACCACGATCACAATCTGACCCTCGCCTATGTCGTGCGCGCCGTGACGCCTGGCACCTATGCACACCCAGCGGCAACGGTGGAGGACATGTACAGGCCGCAATATTCGGCTCGCACCGCTACCGGCATGATGGAGATCAAGGCGCCGTAAGGCGCTGGTGGTGATGGACGCGATAAGCAAAGTGCCCCCTCACCCGCCCTCCGCTTCGCTCGGTCGACCTCTCCCCGAGGGGAGAGGAGACGACCAGCGCCGGCGCCAGTCTCTTCTCCCCATCGGGGAGAAGGTGGCCGCGAAGCGGCCGGATGAGGGGGCATCTTTCCAGCCATGAAGATACTTCGCAAACTCGCTATTGGAGCCGCAGGCGGCGCCTGCCTGTTGGCGCTCTCCACCGCCTCCCTCTGGGAACTCGACCGCGCCTTCCCGCCACCGCTGCCTGCCGAACTCACGGTCTCGACGGAAGTCCAGGACCGCGACGGCCAGCTGTTGCGCGCCTTCGCCACGCCGGACGGCTACTGGCGGCTCGAAACCCGGCTCGATCAGGTCGACAAGCAATTCATCGACATGTTGGTCACCTACGAGGACAAGCGTTTCTGGGATCATGAGGGTGTCGACGTGCTGGCGCTGGCCCGTGCTGCCGGCCAGTTCGCCACCAGCGGCCACATCGTCTCCGGCGGCTCGACCCTGTCAATGCAACTCGCCCGGCTGATCGAGCCGCGCGAAAGCCGCAGCCTCGGCTCCAAGATCAAGCAGATGCTGCGCGCCATCCAGATCGAGCGGCGGCTGTCCAAGCGCGAGATCCTCGAGCGCTACCTGACGCTGGCCCCTTATGGCGGCAATCTGGAAGGCGTGCGCGCCGCGTCCCTCGCCTATTTCGGCAAGGAGCCGAAGCGGCTCACCGTGTCGGAATCCGCTCTGCTAGTTGCCCTGCCGCAGCTGCCGGAAAAGCGACGGCCGGACCGCAACCTGAAAATCGCGCACGCCGCTCGAGACCGGGTGCTGACCCGCATGGTCTCCGCCGGCTTGCTCGGCGAACGCGAGGCGGCACGTGCCGCCCTCGACGATGTGGCGGGGCTGCGCCGCACGCTGCCGGCGCTCGCCGCACACGCCGCCTATGCGATGCTGCCCAAGGCGGTTCCCGGTCAGCCTTTGCAGCTGACGATCCGCAAGAGCGTCCAGGAAGGGCTTGAACAGGTGGCGAGGGACGCCGCCGCCAAGCTTGGGCCTCGCCTGTCGGTCGCCATGGTGCTGGCCGACTCCCGCACCGGCGATATTCTCGGCGAAGTCGGCTCGGCCAATTTCTTCGACGCCAGCCGCGCCGGCTGGATCGACATGACCAAGATCGTCCGCTCGCCCGGCTCGACGCTGAAGCCGTTCATCTACGGCCTTGCCTTCGAACAGGGGCTGGTGGCGCAGGAAACGCTGATCGACGACAGTCCTGTCGATTTCTCCGGCTACCGGCCGAAGAATTTCGACATGGGTTATCAGGGCGACGTCAGCATCCGCCAAGCGCTGCAACTGTCGCTCAACGTGCCGGCGATCCGCGTGCTCGACGCGGTCGGACCAACGCGTCTGATGGCGCGCTTCCACCAGGCCGGCGTCAGCCCCGTGCTGCCGGTCAACGAGGCGCCGGGCCTGGCCATCGGCCTTGGCGGGGTCGGGATAACATTACGCGACCTCGTCCAGCTCTACACAGGGCTCGCCAATGGCGGCAAGACCCACACGCTGCATGACGGCACCGAGCCCGCCAATGCCGAGCGCACCAGCGCTACCATCCTCGACGGTCAGGCCAACTGGCAGATCATCGACATCCTGTCGGGCGTCAAGCCGCCCGAGGGCGCCTTGCAGCGCGGCATCGCCTACAAGACCGGCACCTCCTACGGCTATCGTGACGCGTGGTCGGTCGGTTTCGACGGCCGCTATGTGCTGGGTGTCTGGGTCGGCCGCCCCGACGCCGGCGCGGTGCCGGGCCTGTCCGGCTATGTCTCGGCCGCTCCCATCCTCTTCGAGGGTTTTGTCCGCTCGGGCCTGGCCACCGTCCCATTGCCGGGCAGGCCGCCCGGCGTGATCAGCCCCAGGCGCGAGGATCTGCCGGTGACGCTCGCCCGCTTCGGCGCCGGGTCGGACGGCCTCGTGCAGGCAACAGTGACCGAACCCGCACCGACCATCATCTTCCCGCCCGACGGCGCCCGCATCGATCTCGACACTAACTCGGTCGATGCCTCGCCACTGGTTCTGAAATTGCAAGGCGGCCGCGCGCCGTTCCGTTGGCTGGCCAACGGCAAGCCGCTCGCCGGCATCGACCGTCGCCGCACCGCGACCTGGCAACCCGACGGCGCCGGCTATTCGACGCTGACCGTGATCGACGCCGCGGGCCGCGCGGCCAGCGTCAAGGTGTTCGTCGAATAGACCGAGCCAAGCAATTCATTCAATTGGCTTTCCGGGCGCTCGGCAGATAGCAGGACATTCACCCATGCCTGTTCCGAGGCACCCCCCTCTGGCCTGCCGGCCAGAGGGGGGTGCCTCGCGCGATCCTTTCTTGTCGGCAGCCTTGCCTCGACGCTGCTCATTTCTAAATAGGCTGGGTGTGCGGCATGGATTCTTCCCGGAGACGCAGGAGGAAAATATTTCTCCATGCTGCAAAGGATCGTCGAATATTTTCTCCAGAGGGGCAAAAAAGGCAACATTCAATGCATCTAATTTCTACCAGTTCGGTAGATTTGCCGTGGGTTCAACGGAGGCAGAAATGACCAAACCTCATTTCAGGAAACTGCTCGGCGCACTGGTCGCCACATCCATCCAGTTCGGCACGCTCGGCTTCGCGTTTGCCGACACCACCATTCTCAACGTGTCCTACGATCCGACACGCGAGCTCTACAAGGCCTATAACGAAGCCTTCGTCGCGCATTGGAAGGCCGAGACCGGCGAGACGGTCACCGTCCAGCAGTCGCATGGCGGATCCGGTGCCCAGGCCCGCGCCGTGATCGACGGCCTCGATGCCGATGTGGTGACACTGGCGCTCGAAGGCGACATCAACGCAATCGTCTCGAAGTCGAAGAAGATCAATCCCGACTGGCGCACAAAATTCGAAAACAATTCAGCGCCTTACACCTCGACCATCATCTTCCTCGTGCGCAAGGGCAATCCCAAGGGCATTCACGATTGGAGCGACCTCGTTAAGGACGGCATCCAGGTGATCACGCCCAACCCCAAGACCTCCGGTGGCGCTCGCTGGAACTATCTCGCCGCGTGGGCCTACGCCAGCGCCAATGATGGCGGCGACGAGGCCAAGACCAAGGAGTTCGTCGGCAAGCTCTACGCCAATGCGCCGGTGCTCGACACCGGCGCGCGCGGTTCGACCGTAACCTTCGCGCAAAAAGGCCTCGGCGACGTGCTGATCGCCTGGGAAAACGAGGCCTATCTGGCGCTCGACGAGTTCGGCGCCGACAATTTCGACATCGTCTACCCGCCGACCTCGATCCTGGCCGAGCCACCTGTGGCGGTGGTCGACGCCGATGTCGACGCCAAAGGCACGCGCAAGGTTGCCGAAGCCTATCTGGGCTGGCTCTATTCCAAGGAAGCACAGACGATCATCGCCAAGAACCACTATCGCCCGGCCAAGCCCGATCTGGTGCCGGCGGAGGATCTCGCCAAGCTGCCTCCGATCAAGCTGATCTCGATCGACGACCCGCTTTTCGGTGGCTGGAAAAAAGCACAGCCTTATCATTTCGGCGATGGTGGTATATTCGACCAGATCTACAAGCCTCAGTAAGTCGATATTCAGGACGATATGACCACAGCACCCGCGCAGGCGGGGTGGCGATTCAAGCAGCCGAGCGTCATTCCGGGTTTCGGATTGACGCTCGGCTTCTCGCTTGCCTACCTCACCCTCATCATCCTCATCCCGCTTTCCGGGCTGCTCTGGCGCTCGGCCGCGCTTGGCTGGCCTGAATTTTGGGCGATCGCCACAGATCGCCGCACCATCAACGCGCTGAGGATCAGCTTCGGCACCGCCTTCCTCGCGGCGGCCGTCAATGTCGTGTTCGGCACGCTGGTCGCCTGGGTGCTGGTGCGCTACCGCTTTCCCGGCCGCCGCATCGTCGATGCCATGGTCGATCTGCCCTTCGCCTTACCTACGGCTGTGGCCGGCATAGCGCTGACCACTCTCTACGCACCGAACGGCTGGATCGGCAAATTGCTGATGCCGCTCGGCATCAAGGTCGCCTATACCCCGCTCGGCATCGTCATCGCGCTGGTCTTCATCGGCCTGCCCTTCGTCGTGCGCACCGTGCAGCCGATCATGGAGGAGATCGACAGGGAGGTGGAGGAAGCCGCCGCCACGCTTGGCGCCAATCGCCTGCAGATCATCACCCGCGTCCTGTTTCCAGGCCTGGCGCCGGCCATCGTCACCGGCTTCGCGCTCGCCTTCGCGCGCGGCGTCGGTGAATATGGCTCGGTTATCTTCATCGCCGGCAATTTACCCTACAAATCCGAGATCGCGCCGCTTCTGATCGTCATCCGCCTCGAGGAATACAATTACCCCGCGGCAACTGCGATCGCGGCGATCATGCTCGCTCTGTCGTTCATCATGCTTTTGGTCGTCAATCTCGTGCAGACATGGAGCCGCAAGCGCTATGCCTGATCCAGAGATCAAATCCTACGAACCGCACCACGGAAGCCGGTCGGCGGCGGTCACGGAAAGTCGCCCAGCGCGTGTAGCGCTGATGGCTGTCGCCTTCGCCTTCCTCGGCATTTTCCTGGTCTTGCCGCTGATCATCGTCTTCAACGAAGCCTTCGCCAAGGGCATCGATGCCTATACCGAAGCGCTTGGCAATCCCGACACGCGCTCGGCGATCCGGCTGACCCTGCTGGTGGCGGCGATTTCGGTGCCGCTCAACATCGTCTTCGGCATCTCCGCAGCTTGGGCGATCGCCAAGTTCGAGTTCAAGGGCAAGGCCTTCCTGACCACCCTGATCGACCTGCCGTTCTCGGTCTCGCCGGTTATTTCGGGGCTCGTCTATGTGCTTCTGTTCGGCGCCCAGGGGTTGCTCGGCAGCTGGCTGAAAGCACATGGCATCGTCATCCTGTTTGCCGTGCCCGGGATCGTGCTGGCCACCGTCTTCGTCACCTTCCCCTTCGTCGCCCGCGAACTGATCCCGCTGATGCAGGAACAGGGCAATGGCGACGAGGAGGCAGCACTCTCGCTTGGCGCCAATGGCTGGCAGACCTTCTGGTACGTGACCTTGCCCAACGTCAAATGGGGGCTGCTCTACGGCGTACTCCTGTGCAACGCGCGTGCCATGGGCGAGTTCGGCGCGGTGTCGGTCGTGTCGGGCCACATACGCGGCCTGACCAACACCATGCCGCTGCATGTCGAAATCCTCTATAACGAGTACAACGCTGTCGGCGCCTTTGCCGTCGCTTCATTGCTTGCGGGCCTGGCGCTCGTCACGCTGGTCTTGAAAACACTTCTCGAGATGCGCTACGGCGCCGAGATCGCCGCGACGCGCGGGCACTGACAGAGGGATTTGCATGGAAGTTCGCGTTGCCAACGTACGCAAGGAGTTTGAGCGGTTTCCGGCGCTTCATGACGTGTCGCTCGACATCAAGTCGGGCGAGTTGATCGCGTTGCTGGGGCCGTCCGGTTCCGGCAAGACGACGCTGCTCAGGTTGATCGCCGGGCTGGAGCGGCCGACGCGGGGCAATATCTTCTTCGGCGACGAGGACGCCTCGCACAAGTCGATCCAGGAGCGCAATGTCGGCTTCGTCTTCCAGCACTATGCGCTGTTCCGGCACATGACGGTGGCTGACAATATCGGCTTCGGCCTGAAGGTCCGGCACGGGTCGTCGCGCCCGCCGGCGCAGGAAATCCGCCGCCGCGCCTCAGAGCTGCTCGACCTCGTCCAGCTTTCCGGGCTCGAAAAGCGCTATCCGGCGCAGCTCTCCGGTGGCCAGCGCCAGCGCGTGGCACTGGCGCGCGCCATGGCGATCGAACCCAAGGTGCTGCTGCTCGACGAGCCATTCGGTGCGCTTGACGCGCAGGTGCGCCGGGAATTGCGCCGCTGGCTGCGTGAGATCCACGACGCCACCGGCCACACCACCGTCTTCGTCACCCACGACCAGGAAGAGGCGCTGGAGCTTGCCGACCGCGTCGTGGTGATGAGCCAGGGCCGCATCGAGCAGGTCGGCACTGCCGACGACATCTATGACGCGCCCAACTCGCCCTTCGTCTACGGCTTCATCGGTGAATCGAGCTCGCTTCCGGTCAAGGTCGAAAATGGCGAGATCTGGCTCGCCGACCGTCCGATCGGGCTTGCCGCGCCGCCCAACGAGCCCTCGGGCGAAGCGACGCTTTACTTCCGCCCGCACCATGTCGAATTGCTGGATGGCTGCAGCGGCTGCATCGCCGGCACGGTCGCCGCCAGCCGCCGCGTCGCCGGCACGCGCCGCGTCGAACTCGAGATCGGCGGCGAGCGCCAGCGCGTGGAAATCGAACTGCCTGTCGATCATCCCGCGGCGCAGAAAAGCCGGGTGGCGTTCCGTCCCGGCCGCTGGAAGCTGTTTCCGCCCGCCTGATCCTCGGTCGAGCGCTATTCCAGCCAGTTCTCGACCCAGCATCGCGATGCGATCTTCTTGCCCACGATCAGATCTGAAGGGTGTCTCTCTTTGGAAGAAAATCCTGGCATCCGGCTGTTTCGGCCGATAACTTTTCTCGCAGCACAACCACAGAGCCGTCTCGCGTGCCTCGTCGCGCACCGCGCGCCACAGCTATGGTTCGACCATAAACCCATTGCACCCGGAGCTTGTTTTCATGAAGCGATTTTTCCTCGGCGTCGCTACCGTCGCCGGCCTGCTCCTGGCATCCTCCCAAGCCTGGTCGGCCGATAGATTGCTCAACGCATCCTATGATGTCGGCCGCGAACTGTTCGTGCAGATCAACAAGGCCTTCATCGCGCACCATCCGGGCGTCACCGTCGACCAGTCGCATGCCGGCACCTCGGCGCAGGCGCGCGCCATCGCCGAAGGCCTCGCTGCCGATGTCGTCACCTTCAACCAGGTCACCGACATCGACTTCCTCGTCAAGAAGGGCCTGGTCTCGGCCGACTGGCAGAAGGATTTCCCCGACAACGCCTCGCCCTTCTATTCGCTGCCGTCCTTCCTGGTGCGCGCCGGCAACCCCAAACATATCAAGGACTGGAACGATCTCGTGCGCGACGACGTGCAGGTGATCTTCCCCAACCCGAAGACATCAGGCAATGCGCGCTACACCTATCTGGCGGCTACCGCCTATGCCAAGGAAGCCTTCAAGGGCGACGACGCCAAGGTGAAGGAGTTCATCACCAAGCTGTTCAACAACGTGCCGATCTTCGACACTGGCGGCCGCGCCGCGACCACCACCTTCGTGCAGCGCGAGATCGGTGACGTGCTGATCACCTTCGAGTCCGAGACGCGCGGCATCCGCAAGGAATATGGCGACGACAAATTCGAGCAAGTCACGCCCTCGGTCAGTCTGCTGGCCGAATTCCCGGTCGCCATCGTCGACAAGGTCGCCGACGAGCATGGCACGCGCGATCTGGCAAAGACTTATCTCGACTTCCTGTACACGCCGGAGGGCCAGGACATTCTCGCCCAGAACGGCAACCGGGTCCGCGACGCGGCAGTGGAGGCCAAATACAAAGCCCAGTTTCCCGACGTCCGCCTGCTGACCGTCGAAGGCGTTTTTGGCGGCTGGGACAAGGTGCAGAAGGAGCATTTCGCCGCAGGCGGCCTGCTCGACCAGACCTATGGCAGCCGCTGACGGCACAAACATCCGGAGCAAATAAGAAAGCCGGCACCTTGCCGGCATTCTTCGTTTTGTGCTCCGGAAACCCGGTTTTCAGCGAAATATCGGCGTCATCCGTGCAGAACGTTACAAAGAATCAACGTGTTTGCGCCTAACATGCCATTCGGCGCCTTGTTTTCGCGAAATATCGCCGCACGGCAAAAACGTCATTATTTGCACACAAACAGTCGCCAGATGCGAGTGGTTGGGGCTTCAATGGGGTGATCTGGGCATGCTGACAAAAAAAGGCAAATACGGCCTCAAGGCCCTCGTGCATCTGTCTGGCCTGCCACTGGGCCAATTGGCCTTCGTCAATGACATCGCGGTGGCCAACAATATTCCGAAGAAATTCCTTGATGCCATCCTGGGCGAGTTGCGCAATGCCGGTTTCGTCCAGAGCCGCAAGGGCAAGGAAGGCGGCTATCGCCTCGCCAGGCCGGCCTCTGAGATCAAGATCGGCCATGTCGTGCGGGTGCTTGACGGGCCGCTAGCGCCGATCCCCTGCGCCAGCCGCACGCAGTATCAGCGCTGCGACGACTGCGACGAGGCTACCTGCCAGGTCCGGCAGATGATGCTGGAGGTGCGGCAGGCGATCGCCGAAGTGCTGGACAATCGCAGCCTCGCCGCCATGCGCGATGCCGACAATGATGATTTCCCCGTCGAACTGACGTCACAGATCTAGACCACCGACTGCCAATCTGCCGCCGCGTATCGAGGTTCGCTTGTAGCGCCATATGCGCAAGGAATTCCCTGCTTACGCCGCCGCCACCCGCGCTGTGCTTGGTGAAGGCACCGATGCGGGCAAACTCGCCGCGCATCTGGTGGCAGGCCGCTGGTCGCCTACGATCCGGTTCAGGGCAACGAACTCGGATTAACGGGTTCTTTCTGAGCCTTCGCCGTCGCGTAGGCTGACGGAAACGAAAAACCCGCCTGTGCGGCGGGTCACTGGCGCAAATCAGCACCATACATGAATATGTACCATAGCTGAGGTCACCAAATCAAGAAAAAATTCCTATCATGAATGGCACAAAAGCTGCCGACACCGCCGAACTGGCTGTCGTCAGGTCTTTTGTTAAACTGAGTTCGGAGCCCTACGATCCGGTTGGAGGGGCGGGACGGGCTGGGCGTAGCTGGTGGGCGGCCGCACCGACGAGTTCGCCGACCGGGCGGGTCGCATCGAGCGTCAAGGCCCTCTCATCCGCTGTCGGCGGCTCTAGGATAGCGAACTGGCTGTCGACGAGGCTTGCCGGCATGAAATGGCCCTTGCGGCTGCCGACACGCCACCTGGCCGTAGCAGCGTCGATCTGCAGATAGAGGAAGACGATCGCAGGGCAGAAGCCGCTCAAGCGCGCGCGATAGCTGCGCTTCAGCGCCGAGCAGGCGGCAACCACTCCTTCGCCCTGCCCCACCGACGCAGTGATGCGCTCGCCGATCGCGTCAAGCCAGCCTTCACGAAGTTGATCGGTGAGTGGCTCGCCGCTGGCCATGCGTGCGACGTTTTCCGGCGGGTGCAGCCTGTCACCCTCGATAAAGGCAACGCCCAGCGCGGCCGCCAGTGCAATGCCGACGGCCGACTTGCCGCAGCCGGCGACGCCCATCACCACGATGGCTTGGGGCAATGAGCCGGGGGCGCCAATTGGCGCCCGTGCTGGCCTTTCACCCACTGTCAGCGGCTTGCTGGCGCGCGGCCGTAGAGCAGCAGCATGGCGACGATGACGACGCCGTAGATGATCTGCCGCCCCGCCTCCGGCATCTGCATGACTGACAGGATGGATTGCAGCAGGGTGATCAGGATGACACCTGCGACGGTGCCCAGATACGAGCCCCGCCCGCCCAGGATCGAGGTGCCGCCAAGCACGACAGCTGCGATCGATGGCAGCAGATAGGCATCGCCCATCGACTGCGCCGCCTTGGAGGCATAGCCGGCGAGCAGCACGCCGCCGAAAGCGGAGAGCCCGCCCGATACCGCGAAAGCGATCATCACCACGCGCCGTGTGTCGATGCCGGAGAGATAGGCGGCGCGCTCGCGGTTGCCGATGCCGTAGACGGTGCGGCCGAAACTGGTGCGGGTCAGCACGAACACCATTGCAGCGCCGATCAGCGCCCAGATGATGACCGCGTTGGGAACGCCCGGAATGGCGAAGCCGGTCGCTAGGTAGCGCATTGCGCCCGTCGCCGAATCCTGTGGCGAGAAGCCGCCGGTATAGACGACCATCAGCCCTTGCGCGACGGCGTTGGTGGCCAGCGTGATGATCATCGAGGGGATACGCAGGTAGGCGACGCCGATGCCGTTGACGATACCGATCAGCACACCGCAGAGAATGCCGAACGGGATCGCCAGCACCACCCCGGCCGGGCCATAGGCGGCCGCCGCGCAGGCCATCATCGCGCCCGCCGCCATGGACCAGGGTACCGACAGGTCGATCTGGCCGAGCAGGACGACCAACATCATGCCGGTGGCGATGACGCCGAGGAACGAGGCGACCTTGAGCTGCTGCAAGAGATATTCAGGCGACAGGAAGCTTCTGGAATAAAGGCTGCCAAGAAACAGCAACAGCACAATGCAGGCAAAGGCGGTCAGCACCGCCGGATCGGCGCGGCGGATGAACCTGGGCATGCGGCCGGCAATGCCGCCAATCGTCGTTTCGCTCACAGGAACCACTCCAGCCGGTTGCGGACCCGAAACAAGGCGAAGGCGCCGAGGCTGACGGCGACCAGCAGGATAACGCCCTGGAACAGCGGCTGCCAGAGCGGATCGAAATCGAAGACGAACAAAAGGTCGCCAATGGTGCGGAAGGCCAGCGCGCCGAAGATCGCGCCGATGGCGCTGCCCTTGCCGCCGAACAGCGAGACGCCACCGAGCACAACGGCGGCGATCGAAAACAGCGTGTAGGAGTTGCCGCTGGCATAGGCCGCCTCGCCCGTATAGGTGAAGAAGGTCAGGAACAGCCCGCCGATCGCGGCCAGCAGCCCGGCCAGCGTGTAGGCGGCGAACTTGCCACGCCTTATCGGCACGCCGGACATGTAGGCCGCCGTCTCCGACGATCCTGCCGCGTAAGCGGCGCGGCCGAGCACCGAACGGCTGAACGGCACCCAGATCACCAGCACGATGGCAAGCAGCACCACAAGGCTCGCCGGCACCACGCCGAACACGCGGCCGGTCAGGGCGTCGGCCAAATCCTCATTGACCGAACCGCCCGGAAATGGCCGCAGCAACAGGCCGATGCCGTAATAGACGGCTCCTGTGGCAATGGTGGCGACGATCGGCTGCAGCCGGCCATAAATGACGATGGCGCCATTGATCGCCCCGCACAGCAGACCTACCGCCAATACGGCGAGTACACCAAGTGTCGTCTGCATCGGCGTGCCCACCACCAGCCAGGACGCCAGGCAATTGGTGAGCAGGAAGATCATGCCGATGGACAGATCGATGCCGGCGGTGATCACCACCAGCGTCTGCGCCATGGCGACGAAGGCCAGCAGAACGCCCTTGTTCGCCGCCGTCTGCACGACATTGGCGGTGAGGCCCGCCGGATGGTTCGAGGTGTAGATGACGAACATCACGATGAAGATGCCAAATGCCAGCAGCGTTCCGCGTTGCTCGGCAAGCCAGTAGCGCCAATCCTTCATACGTCCGCTCCCAGGCTCACGAGGCTGTCCTCGCCATGGATGTTGAGCGCACTCGATATCAACGCCCGTTCGCTGATCTCGGCTCCGACCAGCTCGCGCTTGACCGCTCCATCATAGAGCACCAGCACACGGTCGCAGCAGCCGATCAACTCGTCATAGTCGGTCGAATAGAACAGGATTGCCGCACCCGCATCGGCAAGCTTGCGCATCAGTTGGTAGAGCTCCTGCTTGGTGCCGACGTCGATGCCGCGTGTCGGATCGTTGAGTAGGATGATGCGCGGCTGGCGCATCAGCCATTTGGCGATGACAACCTTCTGTTGGTTGCCGCCCGAAAGTGCTGCGACCGGAATGTCGAGGCCCGCCGTCTTGATCGCCAAAAGGCCGACCATGTCATCGATCAGCCGCTGCTCGGCGGCGCGGTCGATGATGCCGGCTTTCGAGAGCCGGTCGAGGGCTGCGAAAGACAGGTTCTCGCGCACGGTCATCGGCAGCATCAGGCCTTCGGTCTTGCGGTCCTCGGGAATGAGCGCCATGCCGATGCCGTCCTCGCGCGCAGCCGCGGGGCTGGTGATCGATACAGGCTTGCCGTCGATCAGGATTTGACCGCTGAGGCCGCGCAGCACACCGAAGAAGGCGAGGAGCAATTCGCGCTGGCCCTGGCCGTCAAGGCCGCCGAGGCCAACCACCTCGCCGGCCCTGACAGTCAATGAAATATTGTCGAGCCGGTCGGTCCACGAGAGCTTGCGGGCCTCTAACCTGGGGGCGGCGGTCGCAGGCACGGCCGCAGGCTTCGGCGGAAAGATGTGGCTGTATTCGCGGCCGATCATCAGTTCGACCACTTCATTGTCGCTTTTCGAACCTGCCGGATAGCTTGCGACGTTACGACCGTTGCGGAACACCGTGCACTGGTCGGCCAGCTCGGCGATCTCGTTCATGCGATGCGAGATGTAGAGCAGGGCCAGCCCTTCCGAGCGCAGCCGCTTCAGCACCGCGAAGATGTTCGAGACGTCCGCCGCCGTCAGCGCCGACGTCGCTTCGTCGAGGATCAGGATGCGCGGCTTTCTGGCGAGTGCCTTGGCGATTTCGACCATCTGCCGCCGCGACAAGGGCAGGTCCTTGACCAGTGCCGACGGATGAATGTCGGCCGCACCCGCGCGCGCCAGCGCCTCTTCCGCGATGCGGCGCTGCGCCTTGCGGTCGATCATGCCGAAGCGTTTGGGCGGATCGGAGATGACGATGTTGTCTGCGACGCTGAGTTCTGGAACCAGCGACAGCTCCTGGAAGATACAGACGATGCCAGCCTGGTTGGCGGCAGCCGGCGACGCGAAAGTCACCTCGCGGCCATCCAGTGTCATTCGGCCTTCATCGGCCGCGACGACGCCCGCCATGACCTTTATCAGTGTCGATTTGCCGGCGCCGTTTTCGCCAAGGATGGCGTGGATGCTGCCGGACGTGACCGAAAGTTCGGCCTTTTCCAGCGCCCGCACGCCACCATAGCGCTTGGATATTCCTTCCATCCGGAAGAGCGGAACCGCACCGTCCATCGGCCCTCCCCAGGCACTTTGACGACCAGACTATCGAGTGGCCGGCGCCGTGGGTTTAACGGCGCCGGCAGTGCAGCCAATTTGTCAGCCTTGGTGTGACCCAAGATTTACTGCGCCGGGAAATTTATGCCGCAGGTCGGGAAGGAATTTCCGGCGAAGAAATTTTAGGACTTGTCGGGG